>NZ_DKGR01000008.1:7157-8122 GCF_002453335.1 Arsenicicoccus sp. UBA6765 | reverse complement strand
AACCGTCCGCCTGAGGAGCCGCGGGTCCGAGGAGCGCCGCCTGTTGCCCAGGTGCCCTGCGCGTGGGTGAATGGCGACCATGGCGACCCACCAGCACGAGCCCCACCTCGACGAGCCCGTCCGGCGACCCGACGTCGGCCTGATCGCACCTCCGGACCTGCCCCCCGAGCGCATCCTCGAGGTGGCACGCGCCGCCGAGACCGCGGGGCTGGACGACCTGTGGCTGTGGGAGGACTGCTTCGCGAGCAGCGGCGTCGCACCTGCCGCTGCGGTCCTGGGTGCGACCGAGCATCTGCGGGTCGGCATCGGGATCATGCCGGCGCCCCTGCGGGCCCCGTCGCTCACCGCCATGGAGATCGCGACGCTGGCGCGCATGTTTCCCCATCGGTTCCGCCCTGGCCTCGGCCACGGCGTCCTGGACTGGATGGGCCAGGCCGGAGTCCGTGTCCCCTCCCCCCTCACACTGCTGCGCGAGCACCTGGAGGCAGTGCGTGACCTGCTGGCCGGCGAGCGCGTCACGCGGGACGGCCGCTACGTGCATCTCGAGGACGTGCAGCTGCGTTGGCCGCCGCCCGCCGTGCCCGAGCTGTTCGTGGGCGCACGGGGACCCAAGACCCTGGCCCTGGCCGGCGAGCTCGCCGACGGGGTGATCCTGGACGACGCCGCCCCGGAGGGACGGGTCGATGCGAGCCGCGTCGTCGAGGCCCTGGCGACGGTGCGGGAGGCTCGTGAGCGGGCGGGACGGACCGGGAGCCCGCACGTCGTGGCCTTCCTGCCGGTGCCGGACGGCACCTCCGCCGCAGACCTCGGCGCCAGCATCACGGCCCTGGGCGAGGCCGGCGCGACGGTCGTGGCCGCCTTCGCCACCGATCCCGCCGGACCACCGGCCGGAGACGAGCGGGTCCTGGCCCTGGCCGAGCTCCTCGGGGCGACCGGCTCCCCAGCTCCCCCACGTTGAGAGGCGC
>NZ_DKGR01000008.1:0-6905 GCF_002453335.1 Arsenicicoccus sp. UBA6765 | reverse complement strand
CCCACGTTGAGAGGCGCTCCCCGACGTTGAGAGGCGACAGATGGGGGTTCTCGCAGCCCCATGACCCCCATCTGTCGCCTCTCAACGACCTACCTCGCCCATTCAGACCCCCTGGCCCGGACGCGCGCCGCCCGCCGTCTCGGTCGAGGCGGCGGGCGGACGGCATACGGGATGGTCAGAGGTTGCCGCGCAGCTCCTGCTCGCGCTCGATGGCGGTGAACAGGGCCTGGAAGTTGCCCTTGCCGAAGCCCAGCGAGCCGTGGCGCTCGATCAGCTCGAAGAACACCGTCGGCCGGTCGCCGAGCGGGCGGGTGAAGATCTGCAGGAGATAGCCGTCCTCGTCACGGTCGACCAGGATGCCGCGACGCTGCAGCTCCTCGATCGGGACGCGGACCTGGCCGATGCGCTCGCGCAGCTCAGGGTCCTCGTAGTACGAGTCGGGGGTCGACAGGAACTCGACGCCGTTGGCGAGCAGTTCGTCGTAGGTGCGGAGGATGTCATTGGTCGCGAGCGCGAGGTGCTGGGCGCCGGGGCCGCCGTAGAAGTCGAGGTACTCGTCGATCTGCGAGCGCTTCTTGCCGAGGGCGGGCTCGTTGAGGGGGAACTTCACGCGGTGGTTGCCGTTGGCGACGACCTTGGACATGAGGGCGGAGTAGTCGGTGGCGATGTCGTCACCGATGAACTCGGCCATGTTCACGAAGCCCATGACCTTGTTGTAGAAACCGACCCACTCGTCCATCTTGCCGAGCTCGACGTTGCCGACGATGTGGTCCAGCGCCTGGAAGAGGCGCTTCGGGGCCCCGTCGCGCTTCTGGTAGGTCGAGGTGCGCTCGACGTAGCCGGGCCAGTAGGGGCCGGAGTAGCCCGAGCGGTCGACGAGGGTGTGGCGGGTCTCGCCGTAGGTCGCGATCGACGCGTGGCGCAGCGTGCCGTGCTCGTCCGTGACGTCCTGCGGCTCGTCGATGACGGTCGCGCCCATCCGGCGGGCCTGGGCCACGCAGCGGTCCACGTCCGGGACCTCGAGGGCGATGTCGACGACGCCGTCGCCGTGCTTGGCGTGGTGCTCGATCAGCGGGCTGGCCGGGCTGACGGCACCCTTGATGACGAAACGGATCGAGCCCGATCGCAGGACGAAGGACTTGTGGTCGCGGTTGCCGTGCTCCGGCCCGGAGTAGGCCTCCAGCGTCATGCCCCAGGCGGACTGGTAGTAGTGCGCGGTCTGGGTGGCGTTGCCCACCACGAAGACGATGGCGTCCCAGCCGGTGACGGGGAAGGGGTCGCTCGCCTCGTCGTACTCGACGAGGCCGACCAGCTGCTTGAGCTGGTTGAGGTCCAGGTCGGCGACCCGCTCTTGCGGCGTCAGGTCCAAGGTGGTGTCGGTCATGAGGCCCAACTGTGAGGGCCGCCGGTCACCCGGGCAAGCATGTCCTTCCCACCTGGTCAAAGTGGTCAGGAATGATGCCGGCGACCGGGAACGGGTGGACAATGTGTCCCATGGCCATCGACGACCTGGACCGCAGGCTCATCCACGCCTTCACGCGGGACCCGCACATCGGGGTGCTCGGCGCGTCGAGGGAGCTCGGCGTCGCGCGCGGCACCGTGCAGGCCCGGCTCGACCGCCTGCAGCGGCGGGGCGTCATCGCGTCCTTCGAGCCGCACGTCGACCCGGCCGCGCTGGGCTATCCCGTGATGGCCTTCGCCACGCTCGAGATCCGCCAGGACCACGGGCACGAGCGCGTCGTGCAGCACCTCGAGCAGATCCCCGAGGTGCTCGAGGCCCACACCATCACGGGGTCGGGTGACATCTGGATCCGCATCGTCGGGCGGGACAACGCGGACCTGCAGCGAGTGATCGACGACGTGGCGGCGGGCGGTTCCGTCATACGGACCTCGACGGTGATCTCCCTGGCCACCCGGCTGGCGCACCGGACCACTCCCCTGGTCGACGCCGCGGTCCAGTGACCTAGCGAGCCCGACGGCCTGGCGAGCCCGACGACCTGGTGGCGGTCGACGACCTAGCGGCGGCCGACGAACCAGTTGCGGATCTTGTCGATGCGCTCGGTGACCTGGGCGCCGGACGCCTGGTCCAGCGCCGGACCCCCGCAGACCTGCCGCAGCTCGGAGTGCACGATGGCGTGCTTCGTCCCCGTCTTGCGGGCATAGGCCGAGACCAGCTTGTTGAGCTCCTTGCGCTGGGCCTGCAGGGCGCGGTGCGCCGAGACCTCCTCGTGTCGCTCCTTGGCGCGGGCGTTGGGCTTCTGCCGGTCCTGGCGCTCTCGCAGCAGGTGCGCCATCTGGTCGGGCTCGAGCAGGCCGGGGAGCCCGAGGTAGCCCTCCTCCTCCTCCGAGCCAACGTCCGCCACGAGGCCGAACTGCTGGGCGTCGAACAGGACGTGGTCGAACTCCGCGTCCGACTCCAGCGCCTCGAACTTCAGGTCGAGCTCGTCACTGGCCTGCTCGGACCGGTTGGCCTCCTCGAGGAGCCCGTCCTCCTCGGACCAGAGCGGCTCCTCCTCACCGGGTTTTTTGGGCCGGTCGAGCGCGTGGTCCCGCTCGTCCTCCAGGCGGGCGGCGTGCTCGAGCAGCACCGGCACGGACGGGAGGAACACCGAGGCCACCTCTCCGCGCTTACGGGCGCGCACGAACCGCCCCACCGCCTGCGCGAAGAACAGGGGCGTCGACGTCGAGGTCGCGTAGACCCCGACCGCCAGGCGGGGCACGTCCACCCCCTCGGAGACCATCCGGACCGCGACCAGCCAACGATCGGTGGACTGGGAGTAGGTCTCGATGCGCTGGGAGGCCCCGGCGTCGTCGGACAGGACGACCGTGGGCTTCTCCCCCGTGATCTCGTGCAGGATCCTGGCGTAGGCTCGGGCATTGGTCTGGTTGGTCGCGATCACCAGGCCGCCGGCGTCCGGCACGTGCCGGCGCACCTCGGTGAGGCGCTTGTCGGCGGCGCGCAGCACGGACGGGATCCACTCCCCCGTGGGAGACAGCGCGGTCCGCCACGCGTGCGCCGTGAGGTCCTTGGTGAGCGGCTCGCCCAGCCGGGCGGCGAGCTCGTCGCCGGCGCGGGTCCGCCAACGCATCGCGCCCCCGTAGGCCATGAACAGCACCGGCCGCACCACGCCGTCGCGCAGCGCCTCGGCGTAGCCGTAGGAGTAGTCCGAGGCCGACCGACGGATGCCGTCCGGACCCTCCTCGTACCGCACGAACGGGATGGGGCTCGTGTCGGAGCGGAAGGGCGTGCCGGTGAGCGCCAGCCGCCGCGCCGCGGGCTCGAAGGCCTCACGGATCGCGTCCCCCCAGGACTTGGTGTCGCCGCCGTGGTGGATCTCGTCGAGGATCACGAGGGTCGGGGCGGCCTCCGTGCGGGCCCGGTGCAGCAGCGGCTTGGACGCCACCTGCGCGTAGGTCAGCGCCACGCCGTCGAAGGCCTTGTTGTGCGTCCCCGCGGCGTTGGTGAAGGTCGGGTCGAGCTGGATACCGACGCGTGCGGCGGCGTCCGCCCACTGCACCTTGAGGTGCTCGGTCGGGGCGACGACGGTGACGCGGCGCACCACCCCGCGTCGGAGCAGCTCGGTCGCGACCCGGAGCGCGTATGTCGTCTTGCCGGCCCCAGGCGTGGCCACCGCCAGGAAGTCGCGGGGACGTTCGGTGAGGTAGGCCTCGAGGGCCTCGGCCTGCCAGGCACGCAGCTTGCCAGCCGTCCCCCATGCTGCACGCTCGGGAAAGGCTGGGGACAGGTGTTCGGCAGCAGAGGTACTCATCGCGTCCTGCAGGGTAGACGTTTTCGCCGGGCAACATGCCGGGCGACGGGTGCTTGACAGCCGTGGGAGGCACGAGATCGGCCCGCCACCCCGGTTCGGGGGTGGCGGGCCGACGAGGTCGTGGTGGTCAGCCCAGCTTGAGCGTGACGCGGTCGGCCGAGCCGACCGTGGTGGCGCCGGAGGGCGCGGAGCCGATCTTGATGGTGTCGGCCGGCTGCGACCCGAGCTTGAGGGTGACGGCGTTGGCGGAGCCCCCGGCGAGGGTGGCGACGGCAGCGACGGTGATGACGGCAGCGGTGCGGGCGAGGTTACGCATGGTGGTTTCCCTTCGACGACGGCAGGGCGCCCCGTGACACCCCGCAACCAGAGTAGCGCCTTGCGTGAGCAAATATCACTAGCAGTGATCTAAACCCGTCAAAAGGATGAAATCACTCGCCGCCGTCCTGCGGCTTGCGCAACCCGTCGTAGATCTCCTGGCAGATCGGGCACACCGGGAACTTCTTGGGATCGCGCCCGGGGACCCAGATCTTGCCGCACAGCGCGATGACCGGCTCCCCCGTCATCGCGCTCTCCAGGATCTTCTCCTTGCGCACGTAGTGGGCGAAGCGCTCGCGGTCGCCCGGCTCCTGCAGCTGCTCCTCGACCTCCTCGCGCTCCAGCACGGCGGTCTGCGTCGAGGGTCCGCCCGGCTCCGCGAACGGGTCCGGCGGCATGTCGGGGTATCCCTGGCTCATGCGGGACATCCTAGGCCGAGGCTCAGTTGTAGTCCTCGTCGTCCGGGTAGAGGCCGACGAAGGCCAGCCGCCCCGGCTGCCGCCGCAGGACCCGGCGCCACAGGGTGCCCGGCTCGTCGCTGAACACGTCGCCGGGGAGGCGGTCCACGACGTACCACGAGCCGTTGCGGATCTCGCCCTCGAGCTGGCCGGCGACCCATCCGGCATACCCGGCAAAGATCCGGACGCCGGTCAGGTGCGGCATGACCTGGTCGGCAGGCGTGTCGAGGTCGACGACCCCCACGCCGGGAAAGAGCTGCTGGACCCCGTCGACGTCGAGGGCCGGGTCGATGACCCCGACCACGCCGAGGGCTGAGTCGAGCTGTACGGGGCCGCCCTGAAAGAGCACCTGGGGCTCGCGGACGTGCTCCTGCCAGCCGTCCAGGACCGTGTCGATGGTCGCGTCGACCGGCTTGTTGAGCACGACGGCCTGCGCGCCCTCGTCGCCGTGGTGCAGCACGAGCATGACGCACCGCTCGAACACCCCCTCCCCCAGCCCAGGGGTGGCGACGAGCAGTCGTCCGGTCAGGTCCTCGGTGCGCACCGTCCCATTGTGCCCGCCAGGACCGGCCGTATGCCGCAGCGGGCGCCACCCCTCGTGAGGGTGACGCCCGCTGCCGGTGTCAGGCGCTGGGCCTGGGAGCGTGCGCTCAGCCGTCGTAGCGACGGGCCGAGCGGTCACGGCCACCACGGTCGTCACGACCGCCGCGGGCATCGCGACCGCCGCGGTCCCCGCGGTCGTCGCGGCCACGGAACGAGCGCTCGTTGCGACGACCGTGCGGCTGGTAGCGCGCGCCGCCACGGCTGTGGCCGCGCTGCGGACGGGGCTCACCCTCGACGAGGCGGCGGTAGCGACCCTCCTCGATGGCCTCCCCGGACGGGGTGCGGGCACCCACGCCGTCGTAGAGCAGCGGGTCGCCGGGGGCCGTGCGGATCGGCTTGACGTCGACGCCGGCCTGCTCGACGAGGCGCTCCATCTGGCGACGCTGGTGCGGGAGCGCCAGGGTCACGACGGTGCCGCGCTCGCCGGCGCGCGCGGTGCGGCCGGAGCGGTGCAGGTAGTCCTTGTGGTCGGCCGGGGGGTCGACCTGCAGGACCACGGAGACGTCGTCGACGTGGATGCCGCGGGCCGCGACGTCGGTGGCGACGAGGACGGGCAGCGTGCCCTCCTTGAAGCCGGTGAGCACGCGGTTGCGCTGCACCTGCGAGAGGCCACCGTGCAGGGCCGCAGCGAAGACGCCCTGCTCGCGCAGCTGCAGGGCGACGCGGTCGGCGCCCAGCTTGGTGCGCACGAAGACCACGGTGCGGCCGGTGCGGTTGGCGACCTCGGCCGTGATGACCTTCTTGTGCATCGGGTCGATGAGCAGGACGTGGTGGTCCATGGTCTCGACCGAGGCGGTCTCGGGGTCGGTCTCGTGGGTCACGGGGTCGGTGAGGTAGCGCTCGACCACCGTGTCGATCCCGCGGTCCAGCGTCGCGGAGAACAGCAGTCGCTGACCGCCGGCCGGGACCAGGTCGAGGATCTCGCTGATCGCCTCCAGGAAGCCCATCTCGGCCATGTGGTCGGCCTCGTCGAGGACAGCCACCTCGACCTGGGACAGGTCGGCCGCGCCGCGGTCGATGAGGTCCTTGAGGCGTCCCGGGGTCGCGACGAGGACGTCGAGGCCCTTCTCCAGCGCCATGATCTGCGGCGGGTAGGGCATGCCGCCCGCGACGAGCTTGTGGCGCAGGCCCATCACGTGGACCAGCGGCTGCAGCGCGTCGCTGACCTGCTGGGCCAGCTCGCGGGTCGGCACGAGGATCACCGAGCGGACGACGCCCGGCTTGGCCTTGCCACCGGCCGCGAGGGTCGCGATGAGCGGCAGACCGAAGCCCAGCGTCTTGCCCGAGCCGGTCTGGCCGCGGCCGAGGACGTCGCGCCCGGCGAGGGCGTCGGGGATGGTCGCCTGCTGGATCGGGAACGGCGTGGTGATGCCGTCGCGAGCCAGGCGCTCGACGAGCGGGGCCGGCAGACCGAGGGCGGCGAAGCCGTTGTCGGTGTCCACCGTGACGGGCGCAGCCTCGGCCGGCACGTCGACGGACAGGCCCATGGCCTCGCGCTCCTCGCGGTCGGTCCAGGTGCGGCTGCGGTCGTCGCGCTCGAAGCGACGGGGGCCGCGGTCGTCACGGTTGAAACCGCCACGCTGCGGGCGCTCGTCGCGGTTGAACTCACGACGCGGACCACGGTCACCGCGGTCGTCACGGTTGAAACCGCCACGCTGCGGGCGCTCGTCGCGGTTGAACTCGCGACGCGGACCACGGTCGTCACGGTTGAAACCGCCACGCTGCGGGCGCTCGTCGCGGTTGAACTCGCGACGCGGAC
>NZ_DKGR01000025.1:0-19856 GCF_002453335.1 Arsenicicoccus sp. UBA6765 | reverse complement strand
CCATCGGTGGATCGAGGCTTAATGCTCCGCGTCCTGCCACGAACGCCCCACCCCGACGTGCACGTCCAGCGGCACGTCGAGCTCGGCCGCTCCACCCATCTCGCGACGCACCAGCGCCTCCACCGTGTCCCGCTCCCCCGGCGCGATCTCGAGCAGCAGCTCGTCGTGCACCTGCAGGAGCATCCGGGAGCGCAGGTCCTCGGCGCGCAGCACCCGGTCGACGCCGAGCATTGCGACCTTCATGATGTCGGCGGCCGAGCCCTGGATGGGGGCGTTGAGCGCCATCCGCTCGGCCATCTCGCGACGGTTGCGGTTGTCGCTCGTGAGGTCGGGCAGGTAGCGGCGGCGCCCGAGGATGGTCGCGGTGTAGCCGGTGGCGCGCGCCTCGGCGACCACCTCGCGCAGGTAGTCGCGGACCCCGCCGAACCGCTCGAAGTAGCCGTCCATCAGCCCCTGGGCCTCGGCGGTGGAGACGCGCAGCTGCTTGGACAGGCCGAACGCCGACAGCCCGTAGGCCAGGCCGTAGCTCATCGCCTTGACCTTGGACCGCATCGCGGACGTGACGTCCTCGGGCTCCACCTGGAAGACCCGGGACCCGACGAACCGGTGGAGGTCCTCTCCCGTGCGGAAGGCCTCGATGAGACCCGCGTCGCCGGACAGGTGCGCCATGATGCGCATCTCGATCTGGCTGTAGTCGGCCGACATCAGCGACTCGTAGGCGACCGGCTCGTCGCCGTGGCGGCCGTGCCCCACCACGAACACCGAGCGGATCCGGCGCCCCTCCTCGGTGCGGATGGGGACGTTCTGCAGGTTGGGCTCGGTGGAGCTGAGCCGCCCCGTGGCGGCCACCGTCTGCAGGTAGGTCGTGTGGATGCGCCCGTCCTCGGCGACGGACTTGCGCAGCCCCTCGATCGTCGACCGGAGCTTGGCCGCGTCGCGGTGGCGCAGCAGCGCCTCGAGGAAGGGGTGCTCGGTCTTGACGAACAGGTCCGCGAGCGCCTCGGCGTCGGTGGTGTAGCCCGTCTTGGTGCGCTTGGTCCGCGGCATGTCCAGCCGCTCGAACAGCACGACCTGCAGCTGCTTGGGCGAGCCGAGGTTGATGCTGTCGTCGTCGATGGCCGTGTGGGCGTCCGCCTGGGCCTGGGCCACCATGTCGGCGAAGTGCGACTCCAGCCGGGCGAGGCCCTCCTCGTCGACCGCGATGCCCACCCGCTCCATCTCCGCGAGGACCCCGAGCAGGGGCAGCTCCACGTCGGCGAGGAGGTCGCGCTGCCCCGTGGCGACGAGCTCGCGGTCGAGGACGGCGGACAGGTCGAGGACCGCGCGGGCCCGCACCATGGAGGCCTGGGCCTCGGCGTCCTGGTCCGCCGTGAAGTCGAGCATGCCCTGGCCGTCGCCCGCACCCTCGACCCGCAGCTCGCGCTGCAGGTGCCGCAGGGTGAGGTCGGCCAGGTCGTAGGACCGTTGGTCGGGCCGCACGAGGTAGGCCGCCAGAGCGGTGTCCAGCTGGACCCCGGCGAGGTCCGTGAAGCCGCGGGCCGCCAGGGCGTGGAGCTGGCCCTTGGCGTCGTGCAGGACCTTGGGCACCGACGCGTCGGCCAGCCAGGCGCCGAGGGCGCCCTCGGCGTCCGGGGTGAGCGACGCCACGTCGAGGTAGGCGCCGGCCCCGTCCTCCGCGGCGAGCGCCACCCCCTCGACGTCTCCGGTGCCGCGGGCCCACCGACCGTCGACGACGAGGCCCACGGTCCCCGACCGGCCGTGGCTCTGCAGCCACTCCGCGACCTCGGTGACGTCCAGGACGGCCCCGTCGAGGTCGAAGCCCGACTCCGCCTCCGGCTCGGCCGACTCCACGGTGGCGAAGAGGCGGTCGCGCAGCACCCGGAACTCCAGGCCGTCGAAGACCTGGTGGACCTCGTCGCGCTCCCAGTTGGCGCGCTGCAGGTCGTCGATGCCGAACGGCAGGTCGACGTCGTGCACCAGCTGGTTGAGCTGCCGGTTGCGCAGGACCTGGTCGAGGTGGGCGCGCAACGACTCCCCCGCCTTGCCCTTGATCTCACCGACGTGCTCGACGATCCCCGCGAGGTCGCCATACTGCGTGATCCACTTGGCCGCGGTCTTGGGCCCGACCCCCGGCACGCCCGGGAGGTTGTCGGAGGTCTCACCCACCAGGGCCGCCAGGTCGCTGTAGCGCTCGGGGGTGACGAGGTACTTGGCCTCGACGGCCGCTGGGTCCATCCGCCAGACCTCGGAGACGCCGCGCACGGGATAGAGCAGGGTGGTGCGCTCGTCGACGAGCTGGAAGGCGTCCCGGTCGCCCGAGCAGATCACCACCTCGTCGAGACCGGCGGCGGCCGCCTGCGTCGTGAGGGTCGCGATGATGTCGTCGGCCTCGAAGCCCTCGACCTGGACGTGCGGGATGCGCATCGCGTCCAGCACCTCCTGGATCAGCGACACCTGGCCCTTGAACTCGTCCGGCGTCTTGGCGCGGCCCGCCTTGTAGTCCGCGTAGGCCTCGGTGCGGAAGGTCTGGCGGGACAGGTCGAAGGCGACGGCGACGTGCGTCGGCTCCTCGTCGCGCAGCAGGTTGATCAGCATCGAGGTGAAGCCGTAGACGGCGTTGGTGGTCTGGCCCGTCGTCGTCGAGAAGTTCTCGGCGGGCAGGGCGAAGAACGCGCGGTAGGCCAGGGAGTGTCCGTCGAGGAGCAGAAGTCGCGTCACGCATGGCAGCCTAGGCCGTATGACCGACACACCGGCAACAGCGACCGAGTCCGACCAGCCCACCCCTCTGGACCAGCTCCGGGACGCGGGTCGCGGCACGTTGATCGAGCGGATGGCGATCGAGCTGACCGAGGCGTCGGCCGAGCGCTGCTGCGGCACGATGGACGTCGAGGGCAACACGCAGCCCTACGGCCTGCTCCACGGGGGTGCCTCGGTGGTCCTCGCCGAGACCCTCGGCAGCATCGCGGCCATGCTGGCCGCAGGACCGGGCCGGTATGCCGTGGGCGTCGACATCAACGCCACGCACCACCGGTCGGTGCGATCGGGAGCGGTCAACGGGGTCGCCACCGCGGTGCACGTGGGCCGGACGACGGCGTGCTACGACGTCGTGATCAGCGACGAGCAGGGGCGACGCGTCTGCACCTCGCGGATCACCTGTGCCCTGCGCGACGAGGCCTGAGCGGCACCGCGGACGCCTCGTCAGGGATCGCCCGTCGGGACGGATGCGTCAGGACGGATGCGTCAGGACGCGCTGGCGCGGGGCTGGACGATCTCGAGCGGCTGGGTGAGGCCGGTCCGGGCCCGCAGCGAGCGGCGCCGGGCCAGGACCTTGTCGAAGGGGCGGCCCTCCTCGCCGGACAGGCGCCGACGCAGGGCCGCCGGCGAGGTGATGCGCCGCGTGACGGTCGAGGCGAACCCCATGCGGGCGAAGAACCGGTTGAGGTCGCGCGACTGGCTGGGGACGTTGCACACGACGTGCGTGGCACCGGTCTGCTCGGCCAGCAGCGCGGCCTTGGCGAGGAGCAGGTGGCCGACGCCGCGTCCCCGACGCGCCGGGGTGACGTAGAGGATCTCGACCGTGACGCAGGCCGAGTCCGTCAGCGCGCTGAGGGGATCGCTCGTGGCGACCATGAGCCCGACCAGGTCGTCGTCGTGCTCCGCGACGAGGGTCGTGACCCCCGGGCGGGTGAGCACCTGCTCGAGGCGCTCCGCGCCCACCTGGCGTCCGGTGGCGTCGCCGTTCGGCGTGGCGTCGGCCAGGGCCTCGGTCCACAGAAGGTGCACACCGGCCCAGTCCTCGGGCCCGACCAGCCGCGCGACGGTCCACGACCGTGCCATGAGTTACCTCCAGGGAATCGCCGGGACGAACAGGTGGCTCATGCCTCCCCCGAAGCACTCTCCACGGCAAAATATGGCACGGCCCCTCGTGGTTTGGATAGCCGGGGTGGCCCCGATCGATTCTGCCGGGCCCAGAGGCCGGTCCGTCGCCCACCGCCTGCGACCGGACGCCTACTCTGCGCCTATGAACGCTGCCTTTCCCGGCCTCGGCACGGTCGTCAACGTCGTCGCCGTCCTCCTCGGAGCCACCCTCGGCATGATGATCGGCAACCGGCTGCCCGAGCGCACCCGGTCGATCGTCACGGACTGCCTCGGCCTCACGACGCTGCTGATGGCGCTGCTCTCAGCCTGGGAGGTGACCTCCGCCAGCCTGACCGACGCCGTGGGGTCCGGCGCCCCCATGCTGATCGTCCTCGGCTCGCTGCTGCTGGGCGCCATCCTGGGCTCGGCCCTGCACATCGAGCGCCGCCTGGAGGGCCTCGCCGGCGCGGTCCAGCGTCGCGTCCACCGTGGCACCGGCGAGGGGGACGGCGACGGTGCGCAGGCCCACGCGGAGCGCGAGCGGTTCATCGAGGGCTGGCTGACGGCCAGCCTGCTCTTCTGCGTCGGGCCGCTCACCATCCTGGGATCGCTCAACGACGGCCTCGGCCGGGGCATCGACCAGCTCGCCCTCAAGTCCGTCCTGGACGGCTTCGCCGCGCTGGCGTTCGCCTCGACCTTCGGGATCGGGGTGCTGCTGTCGGCCGTCTCCGTGGCGGTCGTGCAGGGCGCCCTGACGGTCGTCGGCGTCCTGCTGGGCTCGGTCCTGCCGGAGGCCCACATCGCCGCGCTCACCGCCACGGGCGGCCTGCTGCTGGTCGCGATCGCGCTGCGGCTGCTGCGGATCCGGGAGATCCCCGTCGGGGACCTGCTCCCGGCCCTCGTGGTCGCCCCGCTGCTCACCCAGCTGGTGGTCGCGCTCCGCTGACCCGGCAGCCCGTCCCCTCCCCTAAGAACCACAAGATCGTGAGGGTTTGGTCCAAGAATCGTGGACCAGACCCTCACGATCTTTGAGGTCGTGGGGCTACTTCTTGGCCTTGTCGTCGCCCATGCCGGTGATGACCGCGTCGGCGACCTGCTTCATGCCCATGCGGCGGTCCATCGCGGTCTTCTGGATCCACCGGAAGGCGTCGGCCTCGCTGAGCTTGAGCTTGGCCATCAGCACGCCCTTGGCCCGGTCGACGGACTTGCGGGTCTCGAGCCGCTCGGACAGGTCGGCGATCTCGGACTCCAGCGCTTGGTACTCGGCCCAGCGCGAGACCGCGATGTCGATCGCCGGGGCGAGGTCCGCCGCGGTGAACGGCTTGACGATGTAGGCCATGACACCTGCGTCACGAGCGCGCTCCACGAGCTCGGTCTGGCTGAACGCCGTGAGCATCACGACCGGGCAGATCTTGGCGTTGCCGATCTGCTCCGCCGCCGAGATCCCGTCCAGGACAGGCATCTTGACGTCCATGATGACGATGTCCGGCTTGTGCTCGGCCGCGAGCTCCACGGCCTGCTCGCCGTTGCTGGCCTGGCCGACGATCTCGTGGCCCGCGTCGCGGAGCATCTCCACCAGGTCGAGTCGGATGAGGGCTTCGTCCTCGGCGACGAGGATGCGGCGGCCGGTCGTCATGGGGTGCTCAGTCACCCCGTCACTCTAGTCGTACGCAGGCGACCGGGGCGACCTGGGAGGCCCTGGTGACGAGGGCTGGTGCCGAGGGCGGGACTCGAACCCGCACGCCCTTGCGAGCGGAGCATTTTGAGTGCTCTGTGTCTGCCATTCCACCACCCCGGCGAGGTGCCCGCCCATGCTACCGGCCGATGGTCGCCGGTCGGCACGGGCGGGCGGGCACCCCACCGTCAGGCTGGCGTCTCGTCGAGGGTGCGGCCCATCCGGTGGTTGATGGAGTCGCCCATGCGGTGCACGCGCACGGAGTTGGTCGAGCCCTGGACGCCCGGCGGCGTGCCGGCGACGATGACGACGTAATCGCCCTCCTCGACGCGGCCGGCGGCCAGCAGGGCCAGGTCGACCTGCATGACCATCTCGTCCGTGTGGCTCGCGTCGGGCACGAGGAAGGTCTCGACGCCCCACGACAACGACAGCTGCGACCGCGTCGCCTGCTCCGGGCTGAAGGCCAGCACCGGGATGCTGCAGCGCAGGCGGGACAGCAGGCGCGCGGACTTGCCGGACTGGGTGAAGGTGACCAGGTAGCGCACGTCGAGGTGACGCGCGACGTCGACAGCGGCCTGCGTGACCGCGTCGCCCACGTGCCAGCGCGGCTCGGGCGTCGGGAGCACGCGGGACAGGCCGTGCTCCTCGGTCGACTCGATGATCCGGGCCATGGCCTGGACGGTCTCGATCGGCCACTTGCCCACCGAGGTCTCGCCGGACAGCATGATCGCGTCGGCGCCGTCGAGGACGGCGTTGGCGCAGTCGGAGGCCTCGGCGCGGGTCGGCCGGGAGTTCTCGATCATCGACTCGAGGACCTGGGTGGCGACGATGACGGGGCGGGCGTACTTGCGGCACAGCTCGATCGCGCGCTTCTGCACGATCGGGACCTCCTCGAACGGCAGCTCCACGCCGAGGTCGCCGCGGGCGACCATGACGGCGTCGAAGCGCTGGACGATCTCCTCGAGGTTGTCGATCGCCTGGGGCTTCTCGATCTTGGCGATGACGGGGACGCGCCGGCCGACCTCGTCCATGATGCGGTGGACGTCGTCGACGTCGGCGGCGGAGCGCACGAAGGACAGGGCGACAATGTCGCAGCCGAGCCGCAGGGCGAACCGCAGGTCGGCCTCGTCCTTGTCGGACAGGGCCGGGACGCTCACGGCGACGCCGGGCAGGTTGATGCCCTTGTTGTTGGAGACGAAGCCACCCTCGACGACCTCGGTGACCACGTCGGTGTCGGTGACCTCGACGGCGCGCAGGCCGACCTTGCCGTCGTCGATCAGGAGGCGGTCCCCCACGGACACGTCGCCCGGGAGACCCTTGTAGGTCGTGCCGACGCGATCCTGGTCGCCCTGGACGTCATCGGTCGTGATCGTGAACCGGTCACCCTTGGTCAGGAGGATGGGGCCGTTGGCGAACCGTCCGGTGCGGATCTTGGGGCCCTGCAGGTCGACCAGGGTGCCCACCGCGCGGCCGACCTCGTCGGACGCGGCCCGGACGTTGGCGTAGACCTGCTGGTGGTCCTCGTGCGACCCGTGGGAGAAGTTGAGGCGAGCCACGTCCATCCCGGCAGCAACCAGCTTGCGCATCTGCTCGATGGAGGATGTGGCCGGCCCGATGGTGCAGACGATCTTGGCTCGGCGCATGACCTCCATCCTAGTGCAGTGGCGTGCGCCACAGAGCCATCCTGCGGCCGACGGCGAGGTGGCCGGCGCGGTCGCGCGCTGCCCCTGCAGACAGCCGTATGCTGCCCGCCCGGCGTACGTCGGGCGGGCGGCATACGGCTGCCTGTGTGTGGTGGGTGAGGTCAGACCACCAGAGGTCGGTCCGTGGGCTCGACCGGCCGCGGCAGGCGCGAGGTCCCGCCGGTGAGGTAGGCGTCGACGCCCTGCGCGGCGCTGCGCCCCTCGGCGATCGCCCAGACGATGAGCGACTGGCCGCGGCCCGCGTCGCCCGCCACGAAGACCCCGGGCACCGAGGTCATGAAGCTGGCGTCGCGACGGATGTTGGAACGCTCGTCCAGTGCCACGCCCAGCTGGTCGACGAGGCCCTCGCGCTGCGGGCCGAGGAAGCCCATCGCCAGCAGCACCAGCTGCGCGGGGATGACGCGCTCGCTGCCCTCGACCTCCTCGAACCGCCCGTCGCGCATCTCGACCTCGGTGATCCGCAGGCCCGCGACGTTGCCGTCGTCGTCGCCCACGAACTCCTTGGTGCTGACGGCGTAGACGCGGTCGCCGCCCTCCTCGTGCGCGCTGGCGACGCGGTAGAGCATGGGATAGGTCGGCCAGGGCTGGTTGGCGGGGCGCAGCTCGCCGGGACGGCCCATGATCTCCAGGCTGGTGACCGAGCGGGCGCCCTGGCGGATGGACGTGCCGAGGCAGTCGGCGCCGGTGTCACCGCCGCCGATGATGACGACGTCCTTGCCCTCCGCCGTGACCTGTCCCTGGACCTGCTGGCCGAGGGCCACGCGGTTGGCCGGGGGCAGGAAGTCCATGGCCTGGTGGATGCCGCCGAGCTCGCGCCCCGGGACCGGCAGGTCGCGCGGCACCGTCGACCCGATGGCCAGCACGACGGCGTCGAAGCGCTCGCGCAGCTGCTGGCCGGTCAGGTCCTCGCCGACCTTGACGCCGGAGCGGAAGACGGTGCCCTCCTGGGTCATCTGGTTGAGCCGCCGGTCGAGCACGGCCTTCTCCATCTTGAACTCGGGGATGCCGTAGCGCAGCAGACCGCCGGGCTTGTCGGCGCGCTCGTAGACCGCGACGGTGTGGCCGGCGCGGGTCAGCTGCTGGGCCGCCGCGAGGCCGGCCGGGCCGGACCCGACGACCGCCACGCGCTTGCCCGACAGCCGCTCCGGCGGCTGCGGGTCGACGCGCTGGGCCTCGAAGGCCCGCTCGACGGTGGTGACCTCGATCTGCTTGATGGTCACCGGGTCCTGGTTGATGCCGAGGACGCAGGCCGTCTCGCAGGGGGCCGGGCACAGGCGGCCGGTGAACTCCGGGAAGTTGTTGGTCGCGTGCAGCCGGTCGATGGCGTCGCGCCAGTCACCGCGCCAGGCCTGGGTGTTCCACTCGGGGATGAGGTTGCCGAGCGGGCACCCGCTGTGGCAGAAGGGGATGCCGCAGTCCATGCAGCGGCCCGCCTGTCGCTGGAGCTGGTCCACGGGCTGCGCCTCGTAGACCTCCTTCCAGTCCTGGATGCGCACCGGCACCGGGCGCCGCTGGGGCAGCTCCCGCTGGCGGTTCTTCAAGAATCCACGAGGGTCAGCCACGAGAAGCCTCCATGATGCGGTCCCAGACCTCGTCGCCCTCGAGGTCCAGTCCTTCGGTCTCGGCCTGGGCACGGACGTCCAGCACGCGCTGGTAGTCGCGGGGCAGCACCAGGGTGAAGCGGGCGTAGGCCGCCTCGAGGTCCTCCAGCAGGGCCGCGGCCACCGTGGAGTCGGTCCAGCGCAGGTGGTCGCGGAGCAGGCCCTCGACCACCGGCTTGTCCAGGTCGCGCAGCGGCAGCACGTCGACGAGCTCGGTGTTGACCCGGTCGGTGCGCGCGTCGAGCAGGTAGGCGACGCCGCCGGACATGCCGGCCGCGAAGTTGCGGCCCGCCTCGCCGAGGATCATCGCCATGCCGCCGGTCATGTACTCGCAGCCGTGGTCGCCCACGCCCTCGACGACGGCGGTGATGCCGGAGTTGCGGACGCAGAAGCGCTCGCCCACCGTGCCGCGGAGGAAGACCTCGCCGGTCGTCCCGCCGTAGCCGATGACGTTGCCGGCGATGACGTTGTCCTCGGCGACCAGCGCGCTCTGCTCCCCCGGTCGCACGACCACGCGGCCGCCGGAGAGGCCCTTGCCGACGTAGTCGTTGGCGTCGCCGAAGAGCTGGAGGGTCACGCCGCCGGGGAGGAAGGCCCCGAGGGACTGCCCGGCCGAGCCGTGCAGCCGGACCGTGATCGTCCCGTCCGGCAGGCCGTGCGGGTTGGCCCGCGTGACCGCGTTGCCGAGCATGGTGCCGACCGTGCGGTTGACGTTGCGGACCTGCGCGTCGAAGGACACGGGCTCGCCGCCGTCGATCGCCGTGCGTGCCCGCTCGATCAGCTCGTTGTCGAGCGCGTGCTGCAGGCCGTGGTCCTGCTCGTGGGTCTGGTGGCGCGCGGCGCCGTCCAGCGGCACGGCCTCCGCGAGGACCGGCGACAGGTCGAGCCCGCTGGCCTTCCAGTGGTCGATCGCCTTGCGGGTGTTGATGACGCCCGTCTGGCCGATGGCCTCCTCGATCGTGCGGAAGCCCAGCTCGGCGAGCAGCTCGCGGACCTCCTGCGCGATGTACTCGAAGAAGGTCTCGACGAACTCGGGCTTGCCGGAGAACCGCGCCCGCAGCTCGGGGTTCTGCGTGGCGACGCCGACCGGGCAGGTGTCGAGGTGGCAGACGCGCATCATGATGCAGCCGGACACGACCAGCGGGGCGGTGGCGAAGCCGAACTCCTCGGCCCCCAGCAGCGCGGCCACGACGACGTCGCGCCCGGTCTTGAGCTGGCCGTCGGTCTGCACGACGATCCGGTCCCGCAGGCCGTTGAGCACCAGCGTCTGCTGGGTCTCGGCCAGGCCGATCTCCCACGGCGCACCGGCGTGCTTGAGCGACGTGAGCGGCGAGGCGCCCGTGCCGCCGTCGTGCCCGGAGACCAGCACCACGTCGGCGTGCGCCTTGGACACGCCCGCCGCGACCGTGCCGACGCCGATCTCGGAGACGAGCTTGACGTGGACGCGGGCCTGCGGGTTGGCGTTCTTGAGGTCGTGGATCAGCTGGGCCAGGTCCTCGATCGAGTAGATGTCGTGGTGCGGCGGGGGTGAGATCAGGCCGACGCCCGGGGTGGAGTGCCGGGTGCGGGCCACCCACGGGTAGACCTTGTGGCCGGGCAGCTGACCGCCCTCGCCGGGCTTGGCGCCCTGCGCCATCTTGATCTGGATGTCGTCGGACTCGGTGAGGTAGAGGCTGGTGACGCCGAACCGGCCGGACGCGACCTGCTTGATCGCGCTGCGCCGCTCGGGGTCCATCAGCCGGTCGACGTCCTCGCCGCCCTCGCCGGTGTTGGAGCGGGCGCCGAGGCGGTTCATCGCGATCGCCAGGGTCTCGTGCGCCTCCTTGGAGATCGAGCCGTAGCTCATCGCCCCGGTGGAGAACCGCTTGACGATCTCGCTGACCGGCTCGACCTCCTCGACGGGGATCGAGGGCCGGTCGGAGGCGAGGTCGAACAGCCCGCGCAGCGTCATCAGGCGCTGGGCCTGGTCGTCGACGCGCTGGGTGTACTGCTTGAAGATGTCGTAGCGCCGCTCGCGCGTCGAGTGCTGCAGGCGGAACACCGTCTCGGGGTCGAACAGGTGCGGCTCGCCCTCGCGGCGCCACTGGTACTCGCCACCGACGGGCAGGGTGCGGTGCGCCTGGCGGACGCCGTCGACGGGGTAGGCCGTGACATGGCGCGCGGCCACCTCGTCGGCCACGACGTCCAGCCCGATGCCGCCGAGCTGGCTGACCGTGCCGGTGAAGTAGGTGTCGACCAGCTCCTGGGACAGGCCGATGGCCTCGAAGACCTGCGCCCCTCGGTAGGACGCGACGGTCGAGATGCCCATCTTGGACATCACCTTGAGCACGCCCTTGCCGAGCGCCTTGATGAGGTTCTTGACGGCCTGCTCGGGGGTGACGCCCTCGATGATGCCCTGGCGCACCAGGACCTCGACGGACTCCATCGCGAGGTAGGGGTTGATCGCGGCGGCGCCGTAGCCCACGAGCAGCGCGACGTGGTGCACCTCGCGGACGTCCCCGGCCTCGACGACCAGACCCACCTCGGTGCGCAGCTTCTCGCGGATCAGGTGGTGGTGGACGGCCGACGTGAGCAGCAGGGACGGGATCGGTGCGTTCTCGCGGTCGGAGTCGCGGTCGGACAGTATGACGAACCGCGCGCCGCCACGGATCGCCGCCGTGACCTCGGCGAAGATCTCCTCGAGCCGCGCCCGCAGGCCCTCGGCGCCCTCGTCGACGCGGTAGAGGCCGCGGACGACGTGGGTGGCGTAGCCGGGCAGGTTGCCGTCGGCGTTGATGTGGACGATCTTGGCGAGCTCGTCGTTGTCGATCACGGGGAAGGACAGCTCGACCTGGCGGGCCTGGGTGGCGCTCGGCACCAGCGCGTTGCCCTCCGGACCGACGGACGTGCCGAGGGAGGTGACGAGCTCCTCGCGGATCGCGTCCAGCGGCGGGTTGGTGACCTGCGCGAACAGCTGCGTGAAGTAGTCGAACAGCATGCGCGGCCGGCTGGAGAGCACGGCGATGGGGGTGTCGGTGCCCATCGACCCGAGGGCCTCGGCTCCGTTGATCGCCATGGGGGTCAGCAGGATCCGCAGCTCCTCGAGGGTGTAGCCGAAGGTCTGCTGACGACGCGTGACCGAGGCCGCGGTGTGCACGATGTGCTCGCGCTCGGGCAGGTCGGACAGCTTGATGACGCCGGCCTCGAGCCACTCGGCATAGGGCTTCTCGGCGGCGAGCGTGGACTTGATCTCGTCGTCCTCGACGATCCGGCCGGCCTCGGTGTCGACGAGGAACATCCGGCCCGGCTGCAGGCGCCCGCGGCGGACCACGTGCTGCTCGTCCAGGGGCAGGACGCCGGACTCGGAGGCCAGGACGACCAGACCGTCGTCGGTGACCCAGTACCGGCCAGGCCGCAGGCCGTTCCGGTCGAGCACCGCTCCGACCAGCGAGCCGTCGGTGAACGTCACGCAGGCGGGCCCGTCCCAGGGCTCCATGAACATCGAGTGGAACTCGTAGAAGGCCTTGCGGGCGGGGTCCATCTCGGCGTGGTTCTCCCACGCCTCGGGGATCATCATCAGCACGGCGTGCGGCAGGGACCGGCCACCGAGGTGCAGCAGCTCGAGGACCTCGTCGAAGGACGCGGAGTCCGACCCGTCCGGCGTGCAGATCGGGTAGAGGCGCTCGAGGTCGCCCGGGATGACGTCGCTGCGCAGCATCGACTCGCGCGTGCGCATCCAGTTGCGGTTGCCCTTGACGGTGTTGATCTCGCCGTTGTGGGCGATGTATCGGTAGGGGTGCGACTTGGGCCAGGACGGGAAGGTGTTGGTCGAGAACCGCGAGTGCACCAGGGCCAGCGACGTGGCGAACCGCTCGTCCGACAGGTCGGGGTAGAACTGCTCGAGCTGCGCGGTGGTGAGCATGCCCTTGTAGACGAGGGTGCGCGCGGACAGCGACGGCAGGTAGACGTGCGCCTCGTGCTCGGCGCGCTTGCGCAGGCAGAACGCCAGCCGGTCGAGCTCGAGGCCCTGGCGGCGACCGGTGATGTCGGAGACGAACAGCTGGGCGAAGTGGGGCATGCAGTCGCGGGCGACCTGGCCGACGCAGCCGGGCTCGACCGGCACCTCGCGCCAGCCGAGGACCTTGAGGTTCTCCTCCGAGGCGATGTGCTCGATCGTGCGGACGGCCTCGGCCCGCTCGGCCTCGTCCTGGGGCAGGAAGGCCGTGCCCACGGCATACGTGCCGGCGGCGGGGAGCGGGAAGTCCGCGACGCCGCGGAGGAACTCGTCGGGCACCTGGGTGAGGATGCCGGCGCCGTCGCCCACGAGCGGGTCGGCGCCGGTGGCGCCGCGGTGCTCCAGGTTGGTGAGGGCCAGCAGGGCCTGGTCGACGATGTCGTGACCGGCGGTGCCGCGCAGGGTGGCCACCATGGCGACCCCGCAGGCGTCGTGCTCGTTGTCCGAGCGGTAAAGACCCTGGTCCGAGGGCTGGGCGCCGAAGCGCGCGAACGTCGGGGGGACCTGGGTGCTTGGGGGGTTCGCGGACGTCGCAGACGACTGGGACATCAGGTGATCACCGTCCTCCGTGCTGGGCCGGACGGCGGGTGCCGTCGGGTCATGAGGCATCGCTGCGGGGACGGCGGTGGCCACGCAGAGACACGGGTGAAAGAGTGCCCCCCACCGGGGAGGGACTCGTTATTCATTCCGAAGTATGAGATTCCATCGGGTCGGTCGTCGAGACGGTTCGCGACCGTCGGCGAGCCAGGACGAACCAGGCCAGACCGAACGCGAAGACGAGGAGGCTGGTCCACACGTTGAGCCGCAGCCCGAGCACGCGGTTGGCCTCGTCGACGCGCATCATCTCGATCCATACCCGGCCCAGCGTGTAGCCCATGACGTAGAGCGCGAACACCTGGCCGGGGCGCAGCCGGAACCGTCGGTCCGCCCACACGAGCAGCGCCGCCACCCCGAGGCACCACAGCGACTCGTAGAGGAACGTGGGGTGGTAACTGCCGAGGACGACCGCCTGGCCCCCCGCGTCCCGCACGGCCTCCCCCGTCGTGGCGTCCCACTCGTGGATCTGCAGCGCCCAGGGCAGGTCGGTGGGTCCGCCATACAGCTCGTTGTTGAACCAGTTGCCCCACCGCCCGATGGCCTGGGCGATGATCAGGCCCGGCGCGAGGGCGTCCGCGAAGTCGAGGTAGGACACGCCGCTGCGACGACAACCGATCCACGCTCCGAGCGCGCCCAGGGCGACGGCGCCCCAGATGCCGAGGCCGCCGTTCCAGATCTTGAGGGCGTCGACGGGATTGCCGCCCTCGCCGAAGTAGGCCTGGGGCGAGGAGATCACGTGGTAGAGCCGCCCGCCGACGATGCCGAACGGCACGGCCCACATCGCCACGTCGATGACGCGCTCGGGGTCCCCGCCACGCGCCGCGAGACGCCGCTGCGTCAGCCACACCGCGACCAGGATCCCCGCGAGGATGCACAGGGCATAGGCCCGTAGGGGCACCGGCCCGAGGTACCAGACGCCCTGGGTGGGGCTGGGGATCTCGGTCGGGAGGAGCATCGTCACTTGGTCGCCGCGGCGACGGCCTGCTCGAGCTTGGCCGGATCCTGGGCAAAGGTCTGGAAGGGGATCTCCTTGCCGTTCAGGAGGTACTGCGGCGTGCCGGTGTTGCCCTTCTGCTGGCCGACCTGCTCCATCTTGGTCGCGAAGCCGATCATCTTCTTGTCCTGCACGCAGCTCTGGAACCCGTCGAGCGCGTCACCGGAGAGTCCCGCCTCCTGGGCGAGGTCGACCCGCAGCTGCTGGTCGGTGTAGCCCTTGCCCTCCTCGGGCTGATGCTTGAAGACCACGTCGTGGTAGGCCTTGAAGCTCCCGGCCGCGTCGGCGCAGCTCGCGGCCGCGGCGGAGCGCAGGGAGGAGTCCGGGTTGGGGACGGTGGGCATCGCGCGCTTGATGTTCTCGTCCAGGAAGCTGCGCAGGTGGTACTCGAGCTTGATCTTGCCCTCGTCCGACAGCTTCGTCACCGTCGGGCCGACGGCGTCCTCGACCTGCTTGCAGATCGGGCACTGGAAGTCCTCGTAGATCACGAGGGTGGGCGCTCCGGCCTTGGCCTTGCCGGGGTTGGCGACGATCCCGCCGCCGTCCGCGGTCGCGTTGGGGGGCGTCGAGGCGTTGGCGATCTTCTGCGCCACCTCGCTCTTGTGGGACTGCTGCGACCAGATCGCCCAGCCGACGGCGACCAGGACGAGCAGCGCGACGAGCGCGGCGGCCGCGACGACCTTGCCCTTGTTGTTCCTGGGGGCCGCGGCCTGGGCCTTGCGGCGCCGCTCCTCGTAGCTCGTGCTCATCGGTGGTGCTCCTCGATCAGTGTGTGGTCGGGGCTCCGAAGAGCCATCGGTCCATGCTCGCAGGGGTGCGTGGTCGGACGGCGAGCCACACGCCGCAGAGCAGCAGCCCGACGTCACGCACGACGTCCCACAGGTAGTTGGTGTCCTCGGGCGCCACGACGCCACCCCCGCCGAAGCAGCCGCAGTCGATGGAGATGCCACGCACCCACACGCTCACGATGCCGATCAGGAAGGCGACCATGAGCAGGGCCCCGGCGATCCCGGCGATCCGCGTGAACAGCCCGAGCACGAGCAACGCACCGATGGCGAGCTCCAGCACCGGCAGGACGTAGCCCACCAGGTTGGCCAGGTCGTAGGGCAGGATCTTGAACGCCCGCACCGCCTCGGCGGAGGACTCGAGAGAGCCGACCTTCAGGTAGCCCGACACGACGAGGACGACGCCCAGCACGAGGCGGGCCACGAGGCCCACCCACTCGCTCACGCCGCGGGTCCTCATCGGCCGCCCTCCCGGACGCCGGCCGCCAGCTCGCGGACGACGCCCTGCAGCTCCTCGACACCCTCGCCGAGAGCGCGGACGAGCGCCGACCCGACGATGACCCCGTCCGCGTAGGCCGCGACCTGAGCCGCCTGCTCGCGGGTGGAGACGCCGAGCCCCACGCACAGCGGGGTGTCGGTGACGGCGCGGGTGCGCTCGATCAGGTGGGCCGCCTCGGGCCCGACGGCCGCCCGCGCACCGGTGACGCCCATGAGGGCGGTGACGTAGACGAAGCCGCGGCAGGCGGCGGACGTGGACGCCAGGCGCTCGGTGGTGGACGAGGGGGCGACCAGGAAGATGCGGTCCAGGTCGTGCCGCTCCGCGGCGTCGATCCAGGCTCCGGCCTCGTCGGGGATCAGGTCGGGGGTGATCAGCCCGGAGCCGCCGTTCGCCGCGAGCTCGGCCGCGAACCGGTCGACGCCATACCGCAGCACGGGGTTGATGTAGGTCATGCACACCGCGGCGCCACCGGCGTCGGTGATGGCCCGGACCGCGCGGAACGCGTCGGCGAGCCGCACCCCACCCGCGAGGGCCTGCACGGCGGCGTCCTGGATGACCGGGCCGTCCATGACCGGGTCGCTGTAGGGGATGCCGACCTCGACGATGTCCACGCCTGCCTCGACCATGGCGACCATGGCCTCGATCGAGCGGTCGACGTCGGGGTAGCCCACGGGCAGGTAGCCCACGAGGGCGGCCCGGTGCTCGTCGCGGCAGCGCCGCAGGACGTCGGTGACGCGGGAGCTCACTGGCCCACTCCTTCGTTGTCGCCGACCGGCTCGGAGGCATTGATCTCCTCGGCGCGGGCGAAGTCCTCGCCGTCCATCAGCCCGAACCAGCGGGCGGCGCTGTCGACGTCCTTGTCCCCGCGGCCGGACAGGCTGACGAGGATGACGGCGTCGGGCCCGAGCTCGCGCCCGAGCTTCATGGCGCCGGCGAGCGCGTGGCTGGACTCGATGGCCGGCAGGATGCCCTCGGTGCGGGTGAGCAGCCGGAAGGCCTCCATGGCCTCGTCGTCCGTGATCGGGTGGTACTCCGCACGACCGGACGCGTGCAGGGCCGCGTGCTCGGGTCCCACGCTGGGGTAGTCCAGGCCGGCCGAGACCGAGTACGACTCGATGGTCTGCCCCTCGTCGTCCTGGAGCAGGTAGGTGAAGGCGCCGTGCAGCACGCCCGGGGTGCCGGTGGCGAACCGCGATGCGTGACGTCCGGACTCGACGCCCTCGCCGCCGCCCTCCAGGCCGACGAGCCGCACGTCGCGGTCGGGCACGAACGCGTGGAAGATGCCCATCGCGTTGGACCCACCGCCCACGCAGGCGCAGACCGCGTCGGGCAGCCGGCCCACGAGCTCGAGGACCTGCTCCCGGGCCTCCTCGCCGATGACCTTGTGGAAGTCGCGGACCATCTCCGGGAAGGGGTGCGGCCCGGTGACCGTCCCCAGGACGTAGTGGGTGGTGGCGACGTTGGCGACCCAGTCGCGGAAGGCCTCGTTGACCGCGTCCTTGAGCGTCCGGCTGCCGTGCGTCACGGGCACGACCGTGGCGCCGAGGAGGCGCATGCGGGCGACGTTGAGGGCCTGCCGCTCGGTGTCCCGCTCCCCCATGTAGACGACGCACTCAAGCCCCATGAGCGCTGCCGCGGTCGCGGTGGCCACGCCGTGCTGGCCCGCCCCCGTCTCG
The DNA here is from genome assembly GCF_002453335.1 of Arsenicicoccus sp. UBA6765. Taxonomy (NCBI): domain Bacteria; kingdom Bacillati; phylum Actinomycetota; class Actinomycetes; order Micrococcales; family Intrasporangiaceae; genus Arsenicicoccus; species Arsenicicoccus sp. UBA6765. Next base: position 2,474 of record NZ_DKGR01000025.1, on the reverse strand, counting down.
GCGATGACGCGCGTCTTGCCCATGCGCCGGGTCAGCAGCGCCTGGCCGAGCACGTTGTTGATCTTGTGGGAGCCGGTGTGGTTGAGGTCTTCGCGCTTGAGGATGACCCGCGCTCCCCCGCAGTGCTCGGCGAAGCGCGGCACCTCGGTGATGATGCTCGGGCGGCCCGTGTAGGTCCGCTGCAGCCGTTCGAGCTCGGTGAGGAACTCCGGGTCGCGGGCGGCCTTGAGGCGCTGCTCGTCGAGCTCCTCCAGCGCCGCGACGAGCGCCTCGGGGACGTAGCGGCCGCCGAAGTCGTCGAACCGGCCGACCGGTTCGCCCGGGCCGGCGTCGCTGGGAGACCGGTGCGGGCGGTGAGGCTCGCGCGGCTGGTCCGGCGCGGTGGTGGGGGTCTCGGTCGAGTCGTCCATGGGGGCTCCGGGGGTCAGTGGCGCAGGGCCGGGTGGGCGCCGGCGGCGATGAGCTCGGCGACGGCGTCCCGGGGGCTGCCCCCGGTGACGAGGGACTCCCCCACGAGCACGGCGTCGGCACCGGCGCGAGCGAGGTCCATGACGTCGTGAGGTCCGCGGACCCCCGACTCGGCGACGCGCACGACCGTGTCGGGCAGCAGCGCGGCGACGCGTCCGAAGGTGGAGCGGTCGACCTCGAGGGTCTTGAGGTTGCGGTTGTTGACGCCGACGACCCTGGCCCCGGCGTCCAGCGCCCGGCGGGCCTCGTCCTCGTCGTGCACCTCCACCAGGGCGGTCATGCCGAGGGACTCGGCGCGCTCCCGCATCGAGACCAGGACGGACTGCTCGAGCGCCGCCACGATCAGCAGGATGACGTCGGCGCCGTGCGCCCGCGCCTCCCACAGCTGGTAGGGCTCGACCATGAAGTCCTTGCGCAGCACCGGCACGTCCACGGCGGCCCGCACCGTGTCGAGGTCGGCCAGGCTGCCGCCGAACCTGCGCTGCTCGGTGAGGACGCTGATGACGCTGGCCCCGCCGGCCTCGTAGTCCGCCGCGAGCCCGCCCGGATCCGCGATGAGCGCGAGGGCCCCCTTGCTCGGGCTGGACCGCTTGACCTCGGCGATCACCCGGACCCCGGCGGTGCGGCCCAGGGCCAGCGCGGCTCGGGCGTCCTTGGCCGGCTCGACCTGGGAGGCGCGCTCCTTCAGCGCGTCCAGCGAGGTCTGCGCCTGGCGGCGCGCGAGATCCTCGCGGACGCCGCCGATGATGTCGTCGAGTACCGAAGCCACGGGCTCAGGCTAGCCACTCGCGGCGCGGTCACCCAATCCGTCCACGCGTCGACTAGGGCTGCCACCACGCCAGGGGCGCCCACCAGCGGGCGACGCCGAAGGCGCACCACAGCAGGAGCACCGCCGCGACCCAACGCCCGACGGGGGCCCCCTGGAGCCGTATGACGACCGGGTCGGCGGCCCCTCGCCGCCGGGCCCGCCACGCCACGACCGTCCACGCGATGGTGCCGGCCAGGAGGGCGAGGACCGCGAGGACGGTGGGGGCGTTGGAGGACAGCGCGGCGACGACGTCACCGTGGACGAGGTCGTGGACGGAGCGCAGCCCGCCGCACCAGGGGCACGGCAGCCCGGTCAGGGCGAGGAAGGGGCAACCGCCCCAGGACCCCGGCCGGTGCGGGTCGCGGACGGCGAGGGCACCGAGGGCCACCGCCTGGCCGGCCAGCAGCCCCAGCGGCAGGGCGAGCACGACCCGACCGCGCTCGGAGGACGAGCGTGCGGGCGCCGGGGCGGACGTCTGCGGCACACGGCCACGATACGGCCACGGCCGGCGGACACACGGCACACCTCCCCGGGGCGCGTCGAGCAGGCGGCTAGCGTGGCACCGTCGCCTTGACAGGCGCTTCTGTCACAGACGAGAGGGGAAATCCATGACCGACAACCCGCAGAACCCGCCGCCGCCGGCCGGAGAGCCGGAGCGTCCCGCCTCGGGCGGCGCCTACGGGAGCCAGCCCTACGGCAGCCAGCCCTACGGGAGCCAGCCGTCGCAGCCGGCCGGTGGAGGACAGCCGTATGACGGCGGCCAGCCGCCCTACGGCAACCAGCCCTACGGTCAGGGCTACGCCCCGCAGCCACAGGGCACGAACGTGCTCGGCATCATCGCCCTGATCCTCGGCATCCTGTCGATCCCGCTGGCGTGCTGCGGCGGCTGGCCGGGCCTGATCGCCGGCATCGTCGCCATCGTGCTCGGCGTGATGGGCAACAAGAAGGCCAAGCAGGGCCTCGTCGGCGGCAAGGGCCTGTCGATGGCCGGCCTGATCCTCGGCATCATCGGCACCCTCATGGGCATCGCGATGCTGGTCTTCACGCTGGTCTTCGCGGACGTCGCCGAGAAGTGCCAGCAGTACGACCAGGACCCGACCAAGATGCAGCAGTGCATCCAGGACGAGTTCAACAAGCGCTGATCCGATCGCCCCACCTCACGCTCCACCCAAAAGAGGCTCTTCTGACGCTTCCGTGG
>NZ_DKGR01000054.1:0-3153 GCF_002453335.1 Arsenicicoccus sp. UBA6765 | reverse complement strand
GCCCTTGAAGATCTGCTGGGACCCGGTGGCTCGATGACGGCGAATACTCCTACACGCGCCGGCTCAAGAGCCTGGTCGACGAGTTCGCCAAGGGCCACGACGTCGACACGTCCCGGATCTACGTCGTCGGCCCGTCCAACGGCGGCTACATGGCGATGAGGCTGGCGTCGGCCTACCCGCGCTACTTCGCCGCCAACGTGCCGGTCTGCGCGGCCTACGTCCTCAAGGACCAGGCGACCGGGACGACGCAGCGGATGCTCACCGACGCGCAGATCCTGCGGCTGCGCTCGACCCCGACGTGGTTCGTCCACGCCACCAACGACCCGGTAGTGGACTACCAGGCGACGACGGGGCGCGCGGTGCGGCTCCTCGGCAACGCCCGCCTCACGGCCTACCCCAACGTCGTGTGGAACGGCCACGAGTTCCCCGGTCACTGGTCCTGGATCTACGTCGCCCGCAACGACCCGCAGACGGCGTCCGGCGTGACGATCTGGGAGTGGATGGCCAAGCAGCGCCGCCGCTGGCCGGTGCCGGTCAGGCGCGGGTGGCGCCCGACGTCTCGCGGTCGGCGGCGACGAGGTCGACGCGCCGGGAGTCGCGGTGCTCGCCGCGGCGACGGGTGAACAGCAGGAGCAGGCCGAGCAGCGTCAGGAGCGCGCCGGCGATGAAGCCGATCGGTCCGAGCAGGTCGCGCACGAACGCGAGCTTGCCGGCCTTGTCGCCGTACTCGTCGGCGAACTTCCGCTGCGTCTTGTCGTTGTAGCCGATGACGCCCTTGATCAGGGTGACCGTGCCGGCCTCGGAGACGGCCTCGCGGTTGATGTTCTCCTGCGCGCGGATGATCGCGCCGGTGTTGGGCTCGACCCAGAAGGTGCGGGTGTTGGCGTAGTCCGACTGGACCTGCACGTTGCCCGTGCCGCTGCCGAACATCGTGCGCGGCACGGTGCGGGACCCGGGGAGGCGGGTGGTGGGGATGGTCTGCTCATAGACGTAGGTGTTGAGGCCCTTGACCTTCTCCTCGCGCACGAAGGCCGCGTCGCGGGCGGCCTTGAGCTCGCCGTCCCAGAAGGGATAGGACTTCTTCTGCGCGTCGAAGGGGAACTTGAAGAACAGTCCCTCGTGCGTGATCGGCTGGGTGGCGTTCTGGTTCTCGGTGGTGCCCACGCCCACGAAGTCGCCGCAGCAGTTGGTCGCCAGGCCGGTGCGCCGGTTGATGGAGACGCCGTCGGTGCTCAGGGACAGCGGCTGACCGTCGACGATCTCGGTGCGGAGGCCGATCTGCCAGAAGGCGTTGTCGTCGCGCTGGCCCTCGGGCACCTTGCCGGGCAGGCCGATGATGGTGCGGGTGTTCTTGACGTGCTGGTCGGTCAGCTTGTCGAACCTGACCGTGCCGCCCTGCGCGGCCACGCGCAGGGCGCTGACGCCGGTGCCCTCGGACTCGGCCGTGGTCTTCTGGTCGAGCGGGACCGTGGCCAGCTGGTCGTAGATCGAGTCGGCCCGCATGCCGAGGACGAGGGCGAGGATGCCGAGGAAGACGGCGAGACCGCCGAGGATGCGACGCATGGGGGACTCCTGCTCAGGGAACGGCAACAGTGACGTTGACGAGACGAGGTGTGTCGTTCGGTCGGCGACGGGTGCCTACTGGTGAGTAGCGCCGCGGTTCCTGGGACCATAGCAGCGCGGCTGGGAGTTGTCTGCCCCTCGTGACCCAGACGTTGCGCTCGCACCGTCATCCGTGTCGTCCGTGTCACACCAGAAGGCGTTCCGGGTTACTCGCTGGTTACCCTCCTCGGGTGGCTGAGCCCAGGACCACCCGCTTCGCGGCCCTCGACGGGTTGCGGATCGTCGGTGCCCTCATGGTGGTCACCACGCACGTGGGCTTCACCAGCGGGCTGGCGATCCACGGCCCGTATGCCGGGCTCCTCGCTCGCCTCGACGCGGGCGTCCCGCTGTTCTTCGTGGTGTCGGGCTTCCTGCTCTATCGCCCGCACGCCCGGGCCCGCCTCGGGAGCGCGACCGCCACGCAGGTGTCCGGCGCCCGTGACCTGCGGACCTACCTGCGGCACCGGGTGTTCCGCATCCTGCCGGCCGCGTGGGTCGCCGTGCTGGCGGCCTACCTGCTGCTCCAGCACGACAAGGTCGGCCTCGTCCACTACCTGCGCGTGGCGACGATGTCGCAGATCTACGTGCCGTCCCCGTCGGTGCCCGGCCTCACGCAGATGTGGAGCCTGTCGACCGAGGTCGCGTTCTACCTCGTCCTGCCCCTGGCGGCGTGGGGGCTGTCGCGCCTGCCGCGGTCGAGCTGGCTGAGCTGGTCCGAGCTCGCCCTCGTCGTCCTCGCCTGCCTGCCCGCCGTCTCGCTCGCCTGGATCGTGCTCACCCACGACAACGTCGAGGGTATGACGAACTACTGGCTCCCGGAGTACGCCGCGTGGTTCGGCGGGGGCATGGCCCTCGCGGTCTGGCACGAGGGGCGCCTCGCGGGCGAGCTGCCCCGCACGGCGGTCGACGACCTCGTCGCCTCGCCGGGGACGCTGTGGGCTGCCGCGGGTGCGCTCTACCTGCTCCTCACCACCCGCCTGGCCGGACCGTACGGCCTGGACCGCGCGACGCTGCTCGAGGCGGGCAGCAAGAACCTCGGTTACACGATCCTGGCGGTGCTGGTCGTGCTGCCCTGCATCGCCGCCGAGCCGAGCTCGTCCCGCGTCGTCGCGGCCCTCGGCAGCCGCCCGGCCCGGCTGCTCGGAGACCTGTCCTACGGCGTGTTCGTCTATCACCTCGTCGTGCTCGGCCTGCTCGCGCGCGCGATCGGCCACAAGCCCTTCACGGGGGACTTCCTCGTGCTGTGGCCCACGACGATCGTGGCGTCACTGCTGGTGGCGTGGGTGAGCTATCGCTACGTGGAGGCGCCGATCATGCGCCGCGCGCGTCGCCGGGACCCGCGCCGGTCCCGTCCGCCGGCCGTCCCCACGGCGCGGGTGGCCGCCACCAGAGACGCCCGGAGGGACCAGAGGGACGGGTCGCCCCCGGCCGCGCACGAGGCGGCCCCGGCAGCAGCACGGTCGCCGCAGCCACAGCGGTGAGCACGGCAGCCTGGGGCCACCACGACAGCAGCGCGGCGCCTCCGGCGCCCCAGGGCCGGGCCGCGACCAG
>NZ_DKGR01000038.1:0-13600 GCF_002453335.1 Arsenicicoccus sp. UBA6765 | reverse complement strand
ACAACTTCCGGGCACGCCAGGCCGATAGACCTACCCCCGGTAAAGGCATCGACCGGCCTTTGTTCGCCAGGCTGATGGACTCGAGCCCGGCTGATGTGTCCGGGCCCGGCCCAGACGGATCCGAGGGGGTGGCATCGACGCGAGGACGACGTGATGTCAGAATGTCAGAGCAAAGTCGCCATACGTCCAGCTCGACTCGACCCGACCGACCAAGGAGCGCATCGATGAGGATCGCCACCGCCCCCTGCAACTGGAACAACGGGGACATCCCGGACTTCCGGCCCTACACCGCGCCCGGCCAGATGATGGACGAGATGGTCGAGGCGGGCTACGTCGCGACGGAGTGGGGCCCCGGTATGCCGGACGACCCCGCCGTCGTGCGCTCGGAGATGTCACGGCGGGGGCTTGAGATGGTGGGGGCGTTCGTGCGCCTGGGCTACCGCGACCGCGACCGCTGGGACGAGGCCGACGCCGCCGCCCTGGCCGTGGCCGAGCGCGTCAAGGCCGCCGGCGGATCGATCCTGGTGGCGGCCGAGCTCGGCGACGACCGCCGCGACGCCGAGGCCGGTCACGTCGACGAGGCTCGCGGCCTGACGGACGAGCAGTGGCGCAACCTCGCCGACGGCCTCGCCCACCTCGCGGACCTGCTCGAGCCCAGGGGCATGCGCGTCGTCCTGCACAACCACGTCGGCACCTATGTCGAGACCGCCGCCGAGACGCGCCGCTTCCTCGACGAGACGGACCCCGCCAAGGTCGGCTGGTGCCTCGACGTGGGCCACCTCAAGTACGGCGGCGGCGACGCCCTCGACTTCCTGCCCACCTATGGCGACCGCGTCGCGCACGTCCACCTCAAGGACGTCGACCCCGAGGTGCTGCGCCGCGCCCAGGACGAGCAGTGGAGCTTCGGCGACGCGCTGCGCGGCATCATCTTCCCCGAGCTCGGGGACGGCCTCGTCGACATCGCGGGGGTCGTGCGGTGGCTCGGCGACCACGGCTACGACGGGTGGATCGTGCTCGAGCAGGACACCACGCACAAGCACCCCAAGGACGCGGCCCGCATCAACCGGGAGTATGTCGAGAAGCTCCTCGCCTGACCCCCGCCACCAGTTCGGTCACCCCCACCCCCGCCGTTGGTCACCCATGGCGTCAGGGGCTCCCCCAACCCCGACCGTTGGCCCCAATGGCGTCAACGGTTCCCCGAACCCCGATCGTTGGTCACCAATGGCGTCAGGGCGGCCCTGTTGAACGATCCACAACGCCAATGGTGACCAATGGCGGAGGGCGAGCGAAGATCGGGGCCACCTCTGGTTGCCCTGACCACCAGAACCCGCCCCGATCTCGGTCCCGCTCCCTTGCGCGGGGCCACCCCATCGCTGGGGAGGTTCGGTGCTGCCCTGGCGACACCGAACCTCCCCAGTGCCGGGGCGTTCAGGGGTTCCCGAGGACGGGCCGCCAGAGTGGTCACAGATCCGACATCAGCGGCCGTCGGGTGTCGGATCTGTGACCACTCTGGCGCTCTAGCCCTGCGGCGCTCTAGCCCTGCGGCGCCCTGGCCCTGCGGCGCTCTAGCCCTGCGGCGCCCTGGCCCTGCGGCGCTCTATCCCTGCGGTGCTCGTGCTCGTGTCGCGCGACGGGATCCCGCACCGCGCGAGGCGCCCGACCCCGCGTGGGGTCGGGCGCCTCGGCATACGGCATGAGTGGCAGGATCCGCCTGGGTTGGACACATCGACCTGGGGTGCCAACCCAGGTCGATGTGACTACCTGAGGTAGGTCAGTCGTTCTGGGGGAAGCCGAGGTTGAGGCCGCCGTGCGACGGGTCGAGCCAGCGCGCCGTGACGGCCTTGGTCTTGGTGAAGAAGTGGACGCCCTCCATCCCGTGCGCGTGCGTGTCGCCAAAGAGCGAGTTCTTCCACCCGCCGAAGGAGTAGTAGGCCATCGGCGTCGGGATCGGCACGTTGATGCCGACCATCCCGACCTGCACCTCGTTCTGGAAGCGACGCGCGGCACCCCCGTCGTTGGTGAAGATCGTCGTGCCGTTGCCGAACGGGTTGTCGTTGATGAGCTGCAGGCCCTCGTCATACGACTCGATCCGCACGACCGACAGCACGGGGCCGAAGATCTCGTCGGTGTAGATCGACATCGACGGCGTGACCTTGTCGAACAGCGTCGGCAGCAGGAAGAACCCGTCCTTGCTCCCGCCGACCCACTCGCCGTCCCGCCCGTCGACGACGAGCTCGGCGCCCTCGGCGACCCCCGCGTCGACGTAGCCGCGGACCTTGTCGAGGTGCGCCTTGGTGACCAGGGGCCCCATGTCGACGCCCTCGCCGTTGCCCTCACCCGTCGTGAGGGTGGCCATGCGCTCCTTGATCTTGGCGATGAGCTCGTCCGCGACCGAGTCGACGGCCAGCAGCGCCGAGATCGCCATGCAGCGCTCGCCGGCCGCGCCGAACCCTGCGTTGACCGCAGCGTCCGCGGCCAGGTCGAGGTCGGCGTCGGGCAGGACGAGCATGTGGTTCTTGGCGCCGCCGAGGGCCTGGACGCGCTTGCCCGCCGCGACGCCGCGCTCGTAGACGTAGCGCGCGATCGGCGTCGACCCGACGAACGAGATCGACTTCACGTCGGTGTTGTCGAGCAGCGCGTCGACGGCCTCCTTGTCGCCGTGGACGACGTTCATGACGTGGTCGGGCAGGCCGGCCTCGCGCCACAGGTCGGCGATGAGCCCGGTGGCGGTCGGGTCCTTCTCGGACGGCTTGATCACGACGGCGTTGCCGCAGGCGATCGCGACGGGCACGAACCACAGCGGCACCATCGCCGGGAAGTTGAACGGGCTGATGACGCCGACGACGCCGAGCGGCTGCAGGATCGAGTAGGCGTCGATCTTGGTCGAGACGTTCTCGGAGTAGCCGCCCTTCATGATGTGGCCGATGCCGCAGGCGAACTCGACGACCTCGAGGCCGCGGTTGATCTCGCCGACGGCGTCCGGATAGGTCTTGCCGTGCTCGGCGACGATGGCCTTGGCGATCTCGCCCTTGCGCGACTCCAGCAGCTCGCGGAAGGCGAACAGCACGCGGGTGCGCTTGGCGATGGAGGTCTGGCCCCACTCCTTGGCGGCCTCGGCGGCCTGGGCGACGACCTCGTCGACGAGCGCCTTGCTGGCCAGGTCGAGGGTGCCGGTGACCTCGCCGGTGGCGGGGTTGTAGACCTCGGAGGTGCGCTCGGCCGTGCCCTCCCACGAGGAGTGGCCGATGAGGTGGGTGATGCGCGTGGTCATGGGAGTGGTCCTTTGCTCGATGCCGTATGACGGGAAGCTGGGTGCGGGGTGCAGACCCGCCGGGGGTAAAGGCATCAGCCTGGCGAACGAAGGCCGGTCGATGCCTTTACCGGGGGTAGGTCAGGAGTAGGGGAGGCGGGGGTCGACGGACTGGGCGTCCCAGGTGCCGCGCACCCAGGCGTGGGAGGGGTCGTCGCAGATGAGCCAGGCGCGCTCGTCGCCGGGCCCGGCCATGACGTTGAGGTAGTACATGTCGTAGCCGGTCGGTGCCATCGCCGGCCCGTGCCAGCCGTGCGGCACGAGCACCACGTCGCCGGAGCGGACCTCGGCCAGCACGTCGATCGGGCGGTCGTCGGTGCCGTAGACGCGCTGGTAGCCGATCGGGTCCGGAGCGCCTGCGCCCCCGTCACGGCCCGGGCCGCCGCCACGCTCGGTCTGCATCTCGAAGTAGTAGATCTCCTCGAGCGCCGTCTCCTTGCCCGAGCGTTCCTCGTCGTGCTTGTGCGGCGGGTAGGACGACCAGTTGCCGGCGGGCGTGACGACCTCGCAGGCGATGATCGAGTCGGCGTCCAGGACGTCCGGGGTGCCGAAGTTCTGCACCTGACGGCTGGCCTGCCCGGCCCCGCGCAGCTCGACGGGGATGTCGGCCTTGCGGAGATGTTTCACGGGGAACGACGTCCGCGCGGTCGCGTGGCACAGGGCGATCCGCCCACCCTGCGGCGCGGTGACGGTGAAGGTGGCGTCGCGCCCGACATACAGGCAGTCCGCCGGCCCGGCGAAGACCGAGGGTCGACCCTCCAGCTCGTATGCCGAACCGCCCGTCTCGACGACCGCCGCCTCGCAGGCGAGCGGCACGACGACGAACTCGTGCTCGCCGGTGGCGACCTCGCGGGACTCGCCGGGCTCGAGGTCGGCGACGAGCAGACCCGTGTGCGTCCAGCCGGGGTCGCCCGGTCGGATCCGCACGTGGTAGTCGTCGTCACCGGTGGTGGTGGCGGGCTTGAACCAGTCGCTCATCGTGCTCCTCCAGTGAGTGCGTGCCTGCCGGGGACAGGGTTGCTTCCAGGGGCGGGGTGGCTGCCAGGGGCAGGGTGGCTGCGGGCGGGGTCGCCGTGGACGAGGTGCGCGGCGACGTCGACCGCGGCGGCGACGTCGCCGTCGGGTGGGTAGAGCAGGGCGCGGCCCACGACGAGGCCGGCCGCGCTGGGGCAGGTGAGGGCGTCCGCCCAGGTGGCGTAGGTCTGCTCGGGGTCGGCGGTGGGGTCACCGCCGAGGAGCAGCGCCGGCATGGTCGAGGCGTCCAGGACGCGGGCCATGTCGTCGACGACCGGCAGCTTGAGCCAGGTGCGGGCACTCGTGGCGCCCAGACCCGCGGCGACGTGGACGGACCGGATCACCGAGTCGGGGTCGAGGTGGTTGACCACCCGCCCGTCCGCGCCCCGCGAGGACCAGAACGGCTCGACCATCGCCATGAGCCCGGCGTCGGCGAGCTCCGTCACGGCGCGGGCGCTGGCCGCCAGGGTCGCCGCCGTGCCCTCGTCGGCGAGGTCGACGCGGGTCAGCATCTTGCCGCCGTCGAGCCCGCGTCGGGCCAGGTCGGCGGCGGCGTAGGCCGTGAACCGGTCGTCGAGCTCGAACGACGCGCCTTGCAGGCCACCGCGGTTCATGGAGCCGACGACGACCACGTCGTCGAGCAGGCCGAGCAGGAGCAGGTCCTCGAGGACGTCGGGGGTGCCGAGCACGCCGTCGACGCCGGGGCGTGACAGGGCCGTGGCGAGACGCTCCAGCGTGTCGGAGCGGCTGGCCATCGCCATACCGTCGTCGCGGACCCCGAGGGCGCCGCGAGCCGGGTGGTCGCAGGCGACCAGGAGCAGGCGGCCGTCGTCCCCGACGAGGGGGCGGCGCCGGCGGGCGGCCCACAGGTGGTCGATGCGCTCGGGCTCGCGCAGGCGGGTCGTGGTGAGGGCGCGGACGTCGACGCTGACGCGGTCCATCACTGGCCTCCTCGGCGTTCGGCGAGCAGCTGCTCGACCTCGGCGGGCGTGGGCATGGCCGTGGAGCACTCGAGCCGTCCGACGACGAGGGCGCCCGCGGCGTTGGCGAACCGCAGGATGCGCTCGAGCCCCCAGCCCTGGAGCAGTCCGTGGCAGAAGGCGCCCCCGAAGGCGTCCCCGGCCCCGAGACCGTTGACCACGTCCATGAGGATCGGCGGGACCTCGACGCGCTCGTCGCGGGTCTTGGCCAGCACGCCCTTGGGTCCCTGCTTGACGACGGCGAGCTCGATGCCGCGCTCGAGCAGGGCGTCCGCGGCGCGCTCGGGGTCCTCCTCGCCGACCGCGACCCGGCACTCCTCGCGGTTGCCGACGGCGACGGTGCAGCGGTCGAGCACGGCCTCGACCTCGCGCGTGGCGGTGGCCTCGTCGGGCCAGAACATCGGGCGGTAGTCGAGGTCGAGCACGGTGTGGGTGCGCCGGTCGCGGGCGGCCCAGGCGGCGTGGTGGGCGTCGCGGCTCTGCTCGTGCGACAGCCCGGTCACCGTGGCCCAGAAGATGCGCGCGTCCGTGATGGCGTCGAGCGGCATCTCGTCGGCCTGCATCACGAGGTCCGGCGCCTGGGGGTAGCGGTAGAAGTAGAGCGGGAAGTCGTCCGGCGGGAACATCTCGCAGAAGGTCACCGGGGTCGGCAGGCCCTCGACGGGGGTGACGAAGCGATCGTCGACGCCGAGGCGCAGCAGCTCGCGGTGCACGAACCGCCCGAAGGGGTCGTCCCCGGTGCGGGTGATGACGGCGGAGCGGTGGCCGTGCCGGGCGCCGGCCACGGCCACGTTGGTGGCGCTGCCGCCGAGGAACTTGCCGAACGTCTCGACGTCCTCCAGCCCCACCCCGATCTGGTGGGGATAGATGTCGATGCCGACCCGTCCGATGGTCAGCACGTCGAACGGCTCGGGCCCGTCGGCCCGCTGGGGCCGCTCGGCGCTCGTCGCGTCGGAGGGTGCGTCAGCCATCACAATCCCTTGTGCGTCGGTGTCACGTCGGTGGGAACACGCCCAGCCTGCCTCAGCGCTCGCAACCCTGTCAAGGTTTGTTAGGACAAACGGACTTTAGTGAGTTGGTGACACTTTGACATATTGCTATTACCATCACGGACTGTGACCATTCAGCTCCCCGTGATGATCGACCGCACGAGCCCGGTGCCGTTGTACCACCAGCTCGCGCAACAGCTCACGGCGGCGATCGAGGGTGGCGCGCTCAAGCCCGGCGACGCGTTCGAGAACGAGCTGTCCCTCGCCGAGCGCCTCGACCTGTCCCGCCCCACGGTGCGCCGCGCCATCGGCGAGATGGTCGCCCGCGGCCTGCTGGTGCGCCGCCGCGGCATCGGCACGACGGTGGCCAACGAGGTCATCCACCGCCGTGACGAGCTCACCTCCCTCTACGAGGACCTCCAGCGCTCCGGCCGGGCCCCGATCACCAAGGTGCTCTCGTATGACGCAGAGGCCTACAGCGAGCGCGCGGCCGAGGCACTCGGCCTGCCCTCCGACACGCCCATGCTCTCCATCGAGCGGCTGCGCTATGCCGGCGACATCCCCCTGGCGCTGCTCCACAACTGGCTGCCGCCGCGCTTCGCCGACATCACCGAGGCCGAGCTGACCGAGCACAGCCTCTACGAGCTGCTGCGCGACCGCGGCGCCAAGATGGTCGTCGCCCAGCAGACCATCGGCGCCCGCTCCCCCGGTGGCCGCGAGCGCAAGCTGCTCGAGCTCGCCAAGTCCGACCCCCTGCTCACCATGACCCGCAAGGCGTATGCCGGCGACGGCGTGGCCGTGGAGTTCGGCGACCACTGCTACCGCGCCGACCAGTACGCCTTCGACATCACCGTGCACGAACGCTGACCCGCGGGGCCGCACCTCAGGATCGCGCTCGCGTCGACCTGTGTGCCACCGTCACGGTGACGGCGAGGTCGTCACACTCACGCCTCGTCCGGACCGCGTCGACCACCGCGGCCTCGACCTGATCGAGGCGCTCGGCCTGGGTGAACGCACCCGGCACCTCAGGCACCTCGACCGCCCACCAGGCGCCGGACCTGGATACTTCGGCGGTCACCTCCATGACCTGGCTCCCGTCTGATCGAAGACCGGATGAGCGGGTGGCTCGCCCCCCTCACGTCCGATGTCAGAGACTCACGACTACTGCTGCAACGATGGAACAGGTGATCGTGCCGCACATGACTGTTTTGGACCGCCGTGCAGTCGCGGGGTCATCCTCGGCATCCCCCGCCAACAGCTCGCCCATGATCAAGGCTGGTCTCCCACCACTGAGGACGATCAGGCAGACGGAGAGGTCGGTGGCCTCACCCGGAGCATCGACGCATTGTCGGAGGGATCGGCGGAGTTGCGGATCGCAGCAGCGACGAAGAGCAGAACGAGACCGGCCACGCCTATGATCCGCGAACCACCATCTTGTAGCGTCCTGCGGTCCAAAGATCATGCGCAGTGAATAGCAAAGCTCCCCAAGACGAACCCTGGCGGGGTGTCGCGCCTGACGACAATCTTCAGTCATGGGCCCCGTTGCTGAGGGTCGATGACGTCGTCTGCCACGACCCGAGTTTGGTCATTTCGTTAGTGCGTGAGCCCGCCCCGGTGGATGGCCTTGAGGATGGCCTGCTTGTCGGCGGGGATCTGGGGCGGGAAGGTCTGGCTGGTGGCGTTGATCGCGATGGTGGCTGAGCGCAGCGGGCGGAGCTGGCGGACGACGTTGCGGATGGTCAAGCCGGTGCGGTTCTGGACCTCGCGTGACACCGCCAGGGCGGTGAAGACGATGGTCAGGTGCGCCTCGATCGCGTCACGTTTCCGGGCGAACAGCGGCCGGGCCTTGAGGTATGTCTTGGACATCCGGAACGAGGCCTCGACGTGCCACAGGTCGTGGTAGGAGGAGATCACCTCGCCGGCAGGCATGACCGTGGCAGGGATGTTGGTGACGTAGCCCTTCAGCCCGACCAGCCGCCGGGCTCTGGCCAGGGACGCCTCGTCGAGCACGGTGGCCCCGCCGTTCTTCTTCACGAATCGTGGCGTGCGGGCGGCCTTCTCCCCGGCGATGACGGCCTTGGCCCGGTTCTCCTGCAGGGTGAGGGTCTTGTGGTCGCGCGCGGCACGCTTGGCCGAGTAGGCCCACACCGCCCGCCAGGAGGCCGCGTGCTCGTCGGGGTCCCACGAGGGCTCGGCGCGGACCTTGACATCGTTGTCGCTGTTGCGGCCGGTTCGCGGCGTGGTGGTGTCGATGACCTGCCCGTCGGTGAACGCGTCCCCGTGCCAGTGGAAGTGGGAGGCGAGGTCGATCGGGGCCTTGGTCACCCGTGAGCCGACGATGAACCGTAGGTTGGCCTCGTCGAGCTGGCGCAGGTTGGTCGCCGAGAGCATCCCGGCGTCGGCGACCACGACCATGTCAGCCAGGTCGTGCCGGGCCTGGAACGCCTCGATGATCGGCACGATCGTGGAGGTCTCGGCTTTGTTGCCCTCGAAGCAGCCGATCTCCAGCGGGAAGCCGTTGCGGTCGACCAGCAGCCCGACGACGATCTGCGGGTCGACCCGGCGTTCCTTGGAGAAGCCGACCTTGCGCAGGTCGTCCTCCTTCTCGGCCTCGAAGTACAAGGTGGTGACGTCGTACATGACCAGCGAGACGTCACCGCTGGTCACCGCCTGCTCGAAGCAGGCCGTGGCGACCTGGTCGCGGTATCCGCGTTCCCTGGCGCGGGTCAGGGTGCGCCCCATCGTCTTGTAGCTGGCAGCCTCCTGACCCAGATCGGCCAGCACCCGGGCGGCGTCCAGCAGCGAGGTCGGCTCCACGACCCGGGCCAGCACCAGGGCGGCAAACACCTCGTCCTCGAGCACGCCGAACCCCAGCTGGGCGTACACCGCGGCGAGGGCCTCGAACAGCACCCGGCTGTCCGTACCCACCACCCGCCCCGGACCGGTGCGTACCGCCAGCCCAGACGCAGGCGACGGGTTGAGCAGCGCCGGCTCAGGAGCCGGCGCCACCAGCGCCGCCGACGGCGGGCTCGGTTCCACCCCCAGCTCCAGGACGCCCTGGTCGCGGTCATCCAGCAGCTCACCGGCCCGGGCCAGCAGCACCCCGAGCTCGGCCTCCGTGTGCGCCGAACCGACGTGCTTGAGGATCCGCTGACGCCCAGCGGCGTACTCGGCGATCTGCACGGCCGTCGCCCCCGACTTCGTCCGCACCCGCCTGATGAACGCCACACCAGGAGGCTAGACGCACCCAGTTAGTGCGTGAAACTGCCCAACCCCCAGGAGATCACCACAGGTCAGCGGTCCGTCACCTCCAGATCCCGCACTACCTGTCCAAAGTCAGGGCCCCGTTGCTGAGGGTCGATGACGTCGTCTGCCACGACAGCGCCGCCGTTCACGAACGACAACGCCACCGCCCTCGCCGCCCTCGACACGCGGGGGGTACCCGACGACCTGCCCAGACTGCCCTATGCCGCTAGAGGCGACCCCCACCGTGGGGGAAATGCGAGGTGGACCCTATCTGCCCTGCAACGGCGGTGCCGCTGGGGCGGTATCGATGGGGTGTACCCCATCCCCCAGCACCGTGCGTCGGCGTGCGCGAGCTGGTGAGCCAAAAGCCCCTCCTCGCGACCGGTGGATTACGGAGGGCGGCGAGTTACCCGAACGGACCCCACGCGGCCCTACGGCGCGGCCTGACAGCCCGCGCGACGAACCTCGGGACACGCACCTACGCCCACCGGATGCGCGACCAGACGCAAGGCCGTGAGCGTAACCGAGAGCCCGGGCGGTAGGTGCAGCAGCCCCCCCCACCGGAATGAGTGGCCGCGTACACTCTCTAAATTCGATGACTATTTGAGGTGTACGCGACCACTTTCGAATCTAGGTCTACTGTCGATTGATTCTGTCGACACGGGTGGTGTCAACTTCAGTGGAGTCCCGTGAGCGTAGGTGGCCAATTCTCTATCGAATCAAAATTACTAGTACAGATAGAACAGCCACTAGTACAATCAGTTCGAACGCGGTGATCTCAAACATCAGGCATTGCCCCTATCGTGGCGTTCGGGCCGGCGGTCCGCAAGGTGATCTACACGACGAACTCGATCGAGTCGTTGAACTACCAGCTGCGCAAGATCATCAAGACCCGCGGCCACTTCCCCTCCGACACGGCCGTCATCAAGTTGTTGTAGCTGGCCATCCGCAACATCGAGGACCGCCGAGCCCGAGAACGCGCCAAGGAAGCCGGCAAACCCCGCGACCAACGCAAAGCCAGCGGCCGCCTCGTCGAAGGATCCACCGTCCACGACTGGAAAGCCGCCCCGGGCGAGCTCGCCCTCATCTACCCCGGCCGCTTCACCGCCCACCTCTAAACCCATTGAGAACCATTCCATTTACACAGACAAATTGACAGGCTCCGCGACACGACCGGGGTCATCCTCCACGCCGACCTCGGCTGCCAGTACACCTCAGACCAGTTGGACCGTGCCGGGGTCAGCCCCGGGTTTGGTTGACCTGTCAACCAAACCCGGGCAGACCCTTCCGCACGCTGCTTGACATAGGGGACTCAACGCCCTGACGAAGTGCATCAACGGCCTGTACAAGACCGAGTGGATCCGCACGACGATCTTCCACGCCGGGCCGTACAAGACCGTTGGCAACGTCGAGTATGCCACCGCCGGATGGGTCAGCTGTTACAACCACCGGCGCCTGCGCAGCGCGCTGGGCTACGTTCCCCCGACCGAGTACGAGATCGCCCACTACGCTGCCCTCAACCCCGAGCCGCAGCCCGCATGCGAGCGGCAAAGACCTCAGGCGGTTCACCCACCTTGCCGTCAGCACGCTGAAGTGACCCGGTGAGGCATGGGCACAATCGAGGAACTTTGGCGGGCTACTGCGTGAAGAAATATCCAACCAGCATCAAGCTCGTGTATAGCATCGAAGCCAACACCGGCCATACTGACCACTTGTCGTTGCTCCAGGAGATCACCGCCTTGAACATGACCATAATCCCAAGGGCGGCCAAGACTAGGAAAACCCCCATGTCTAGTCGTCTCCTCCTGTGCTCTTGCCAAACTTTCCGACCGCGCGGCCTATGAAACCCGCAGCCGCACCGCTTGCGCATGACAAGGCGACGTCTCCTCCCGATGTTCTTTCTCCATCGATGTAGCTGCCAATTCCTTCCGCGGCTACTCCTGCGATGCACCCTCCTGCGAGAGCAACGCCTAAGCCCACGGGTCCAGCCTTTGAGACCAATCCCAGACCCGCTCCGGCAACCTCGCCAGCCACGTCTCCAACTGCGTCTCCGATGGACTTCTTCCCTGACCGATCAGTGGCGTTGCTGGGGTTGCCTGCGGCGTAGAGGTAGGGGTTGGTTTCGTAGGCGGTGGTGTCGGGTTGGGTGAAGCGCCCGGTGGTGGGGTCGTACCAGCGGGTGTCGGTGCGGTATAGGCCGGTGGCGTCGTCGTAGAGCAGGCCGTGGAACTGGATGCGGTTGGCCTTGGTGCCGCCGTCGTAGTGCTCGTCGGCGACGCGCCACTCGCCGTAGGGGGAGTATCGGTAGATCGCGGCTTCGAGGCCGTGATCGCCGGTTGCGGTGCTGGTGATCGAGCCTTGTCGGTCGGTCAGGTAGTAAAGGCCGGGGTCGGTCTTCCAGTCCCCGCCGTTGGGGGCCCACTTGTAGGCCAGGGGCTTGCCGGACGGGGAGAGCAGGTACTTGGTGGTGCCGGCGTTGTCGGTGCGGGTGGTGTCCAGTCCGATGGGGGATCGCTGCTGGGTGGAACCGTGGTTCCACCACATGAGGTTGCCCTGGTTGCTTTGCTGGACGTACCCGTACTCGTAGCGGTCGCTGGTGTTGGTGGTCATCGCTGTGGCCACGTGGTCAGCGGTCCACTCACTGGCGTGGTTGGGCACCCCGACGGCGGTGTCTCCGGCGGCGGTGAGCTCGTTGCCGTCCGCGTCGTAGGAGAACTTGCTGGCGTCGCCGTTGAGCGTGGTCAGCTGGTCCGCAGCGTTGTACCCGTAGCTGGTGGTGCCGGGCTGCCCGGCACCTCCCAGGTTCCCCGACCGGGTGTAGCTGGTGCGGTTGCCGTTCTTGTCATACGCGTACGTGAACGACGCCGACGCCGCCCCGGCGGGGGTCTTCTCGACCGCGCTGGTCAGGCGCTTGAGGGAGTCGTAGCCGTAGCTGGTGACCGCGCCCTTGGCGATGACCGTGGCGCCGTTGGCGGTGTACCCCACGTGGTCGGTCATGGTCTGCACCTGGGTGCGGTCCGCGCCGGCGGCGGTGTACGTGTACGCGAAGTCGTTCAGGAGAGCCTGGTTCGGCGAACCCGCCTTGGTGCGGGTCACCCGGGAGGAGTTGTCGTAGGTGACGTCCTGCACGACGTTGGCGGGCATGACCCGCTTGTTCTCCAGGCCGTTCGCGTTATAGCCGAACTTGACGCACCCGGCCTGCGAGACCAGGTCCTGGGCGCAGGTGGCGCCGGGGAACCCGGCCGTGGTGACCTGGTTCGCGGCGTCGTAAGTGTACGTGGTGACGTTGCCGTCGGGGTCGGTGGAGGTGGTGACGTTCCCGGCCGGGTCATAGCCCACGGTCGAGGGGTTCGCGTGCGCCGGGGTCTTCATCGACACCAGCCGGTTCAGCGCGTCGTACTCCAGCGTCGACTGGTTGTAGGTGACGTTCCCGTCGGCGTCGTAGGTCAGATAGTTCGTCCACGGGTTCCCCGCGGGGGTGTCCGGGATGGAGTAGCTCACCTTCCGGTCCTGGTTGTCCCAGGTGTACGTGATCCGGTGCCCGCGGCCGTTGACCGAGGCCGTCATCCGGCCCAGGGAGTCGTACTCGAAGGACTGGACTCCCAGCGGGGACGGGGGCGTGATCTTGGTCAAGTCCCCGTTCGCGTTGTACGTGTACCGGGTGACGTTGCCGTTGCCCTTGGTGATGGTGCACAGCTGGCCCGCGAACGGGGAGCAGTTCTTCGTGCCGTCCGTCGAGCCGGGCACGCTCCACGTGTACTTCAACGCGGCCCCGCCGGTCGCGGTGGTGTCGGTCTTGCTGGTCAGGTTCCCGACCGCGTCATAGGCCATCGACGTCTTGTTGCCCGCGTCGTCAGTGAGGCACTTGGGCCGGTCCGGGTTGGCCGAGTCCCTCGAGGCGCACGCCCCACCGGTGGTGTACACCGCCGAGGTGACCGCCCCGGTCGGGATCTGCACCTGGGTCGGGTTGTTCGCCGTGTCCCACGTGTACTTGGTGATGTTCCCGCCCGTCCCGCCAGCACCCATGGCATCGGTCGTGGTCGCGATCATCGAGTTCGCCG
>NZ_DKGR01000063.1:0-220550 GCF_002453335.1 Arsenicicoccus sp. UBA6765 | reverse complement strand
CCGTCGAACGGGGGCAACCTCAATTGGTCACCACTGATCTTTTGGAACGTTCATATCGCCTCCGGGACGCGATTGGTGACCAATGGCGTGTGAGCGGTGAGCGGTGAGCGGGGTGGGCGACGTGAGCGGTGGGCGACGAGCGGGGTGGGCGCCGATGGGGTGGCGCGGAGACGGGGTGGCGGGCGGGTCGGCATACCTGCTCACCTCTCCCACTAGGGTGAGCCGTATGACGCAGCTGACTCGCCCCCAGGTCGCGCAGATGGTGGACCACACCCTGCTCAAGCCCGAGGCCACCGCCGACGACGTCCGCGAGCTCGTGGCCGACGGCGAGCGGCTCGGGGTCTACTCCGTGTGCGTCTCGCCGTCGATGCTGCCGCTGTCGACCTCCGTGGCGGTGGCCGTGGTGTGCGGCTTCCCCAGCGGCAAGCACACGTCCGCGGTCAAGGCTGCGGAGGCTGCCGAGTCCGTGCGTCTCGGTGCCGCAGAGGTGGACATGGTCATCGACGTGGGTGCGGCCGTGGCGGGAGACTTCGACGCGGTCGAGCGTGACATCGCCGCCGTCCGCGAGGCCACCCGCGGCGCCGTGCTCAAGGTCATCATCGAGTCCGCCGCCCTGACCGACGAGCAGGTCGTGGGGGCGTGCCAGGCGGCCGAGGCGGCCGGCGCGGACTTCGTCAAGACGTCGACCGGGTTCCACCCCAGCGGTGGCGCCTCGGCGCACGCCGTCCGGATCATGCGCGAGACCGTCGGCGACCGGCTCGGCGTCAAGGCGTCCGGCGGCATCCGCACGGCCGAGGCGGCGCGCGAGATGATCGAGGCGGGGGCCTCGCGCCTCGGCCTGTCGGGCACCGCGGCCGTCCTCGACGGCTTCCCGGAGTAGCGAGCCGGACGACGGGCCAGCCCGGCTGAGCCAGACTTCGGGCCAGCCCGGCTGAACCGGACGTCGGGCCAGCCCGACACATAGGACGCCAGGCAGCGGGATGGGGCTCTGACCAGGGGGTTCGTAGCGTGGACGACATGACGACAGACACCTCACCTGCTCGCCGCGAGACGTCGCCCAGCACGTCCGCCACGTCCGCCACGTCCACCTCGCAGACCTGGACCTGGTCGCCGACCCGGCTCATCGCCGACAGTGCCTACCTGCTGGTGGGCTTCCCGCTCTATCTCGCCGCCTTCATCCCGATCGTCGTCCTGCTCGCCGTGGGCGGCGCGACCATGATCCTGGCGGTGGGGGTGCCCGTGGTCATTGCCGGGCTCGTCCTCGCGCAGGGCACGGCCGCCGTCGAGCGGGCCCTGCAGCGGTCGCTCCTCGGCGCCAGGCTCCCCGAGCCCGTTGTGGTGGCCCACCCCCGCGACCCGGGCGTCGTGGGACAGGTCACCTCGCTGTTCCGCGACCGGCAGCGGTGGGGCGACGCGGTGTTCTCGCTGCTGGCGTGGGCACCCACCTGCGTCTTCTGGTCGGTGGCGCTCTCCTGGTGGGTGACGATCCTGGCCGGGCTGTCCTATCCCGCCTGGCAGCGCTACCTGCCCGAGGACCAGCTGGGCGACGGCATGGCCACGTGGCTCAACCTGCCGGACGAGTACTGGGCTCACGCCCTGTGCAACGTCGCGCTCGGCCTGATGCTGCTGGCCCTGGCGCCGATCGCGATGCGGGGCCTGTCTCGTGCCCAGGCCGGCGTCAACGGCTGGCTCCTCGAGGCGCCGACCCGGACCTTGCGGCTGGAGCAGGCCCATCGCCGGCAGCTCGCCGACACCCACGAGGCCGAGCTGGGCTCGCTGCAGCGGCTCGAGCGGGACATCCACGACGGCGCGCAGCAGCGGCTCGTCCGGCTGCAGATGGACCTCGCCCGGGCCGAGCGGCAGTGGGACCGCGACCCCGAGGCCGCTCGCGGCCTGCTCGCCTCGGCCACCGAGCAGGCGCACGGCGCCCTCGACGACCTGCGGGCCGCCACCCGGGGCATCGCGCCGCCCGTCCTGCTCGACCGCGGTCTCGCCGCCGCCCTGGACGAGCTCGCCGGCCGCGCCGCCATCCCCGCGCGCCTCAGCGTGGACGTGCCGCGGGTCAACCTCGGCTACGAGACCGCGCTCTACTTCTGCGTCACCGAGGCCCTCGCCAACGCCGCGAAGCACGCGAGCGCCACCCGCGTCGACGTCCGCGTCCACGTGGACGGCCCCTGGGTCGTGGCGGAGGTCGAGGACGACGGCGTCGGGGGTGCGCACCTCGGCAAGGGCACCGGCCTCGCGGGCCTGGACCGGCGCCTGGCAGGTCTCGGGGGCCACCTGACGGTGACCTCGCCGCAGGGCGGGCCCACCGTCATACGGGCGGAGGTGCCGTGCGTGTCGTGATCGGAGACGACTCCGTGCTGCTGCGCGAGGGTCTGCAGCTCCTGCTCGCCGACGACGGCCACGAGGTGGTGGCCACCGTCGGCGACGGTCCGTCGTGGGTCGCGGCCATGCACGAGCACCGGCCCGACCTGGGGATCGTCGACGTCCGTATGCCGCCGACCCACTCCGACGAGGGGCTGCGCGCAGCGGTCGAGGTGCGGCGATCCTGGCCCGGCGCAGCGGTGCTCGTCCTGTCGCAGTACGTCGAGCGGTCCTACGCCGACGACCTGCTCGCCAGCGGCACCGGAGGCGTCGGCTACCTGCTCAAGGACCGGGTCAGCGACATCGACGGCTTCCTCGGGGCGCTGGACCAGGTGCGGGCCGGCTCCACGGTCATCGATCCGCAGGTGGTGAGGCAGCTCATGGCACGACCTGGCGGACCCGGGCCGCTCGCGCAGCTGACGCCGCGCGAGCGTGAGGTGCTGGGCCTGATGGCCGAGGGCTGCACCAACGCCGCCGTCGCCGCCCGGCTCGTCGTGACGGAGGGAGCCGTGGAGAAGCACACCCAGCGGATCTTCGCCAAGCTCGGGCTCGGCCCGGACGACGGCCAGCACCGGCGGGTGGCTGCGGTCCTGACCTTCCTGCGCGGCTGACCGGCATGGTCCATGATCGTGGTCCGGGGACGTCGAGCCGGGTCGAGGTGAGGACATGCTGAGGACGCACGACCTGATGCAGATCGGCGAGGTCGCGCGCCGCAGCGGCCTGGCACCGTCGGCGCTGCGGCACTACGAGACCCTGGGGCTGATCGCGAGCACCCGCACGGCGGGGGACCGGCGGCTCTACCAACGGTCGGTGCTGCGGCGGCTGGCCGTCGTGCGGGCCGGTCAGCGGGTGGGGCTGACCCTGGAGGAGATCCGGGCGTCCTTCGAGTCGCTGGCGCCGGACAAGGCGCCGACCCGGCAGCAGTGGGCGCGCATTTCGAGGTCGTGGGCACCCTTGCTGGACCGGCGGATCCGCGAGCTTGAGCAGGTGCGTGACAACCTCGCGGGCTGCATTGGGTGCGGGTGCCTGTCGATGCGGCAGTGCTCGCTCTACAACCCGCAGGACACCCTCGGCGAGGGTGGGGGACAGGGGGCGCAGCGGCTGCTGCCGCAGTAGGGCTGGCTGGGGAATCAACGACGACAGGTCATCGTTAGCCAAGGTAATGAACTAGGCTAAGGAAACGATGACCCAGGACACCCTCACCGATCACCCCGCCGAGGCCGACGACCTCGCCCACCTCGCCAACGACCTGCGCCTCGCGTGCCAGCGCATCAGCCGCCGCATCCGCTACGAGGGCACCCACGACGTCGCGCCCCACCAGGCCAGCGTCCTCTTCCGGCTCGAGACCCCGCGCACGCCAGGGGAGCTCGCCGAGATCGAGCGCGTCAGCGCCCCCAGCATGACCCGCACCGTCGGGTGCCTCGTCGACGCCGGCCTGGTCCGTCGTGACCCGCACCCCACCGACGGCCGCCAGGTGGTCGTGTCGCTCACCGCCGAGGGCGAGTCGCTGGCCCAGGCGATCCGTCGCCGCCGCGACTCGTGGATGGCCAGCCGGCTCGAGGGGCTGAGCCCCGAGCAGCGTGCCGTCCTCGCCGAGGCCGCCCCGCTGCTGCTGGAGGTGGCCGGACGATGAGTGCCACCTTCGCCTCGCTGCGCGTCCCCAACTACCGCACCTACTTCTTCGGCGGGCTCGTCTCCAACGTCGGCACCTGGATGGGCCGCGTCGCCCAGGACTGGCTCGTCCTCACCCAGCTGACCGACCACTCGGCGTCGGCGCTCGGCGTCGTGACCGGCCTGCAGTTCGCGCCGGTGGTGCTCCTGGCCCCGTGGGCCGGGGCCGCCGCCGACCGCTTCCCCAAGCGCACCATCCTGCTGTGCACCCAGGCCGCCCTCGGCATCACCGCCGCGCTGACCTGGCTCCTGGTCGTGACCGGCAGCGCCGAGCTGTGGATGATCTATCTGCTCGCGCTCGCCCAGGGCGCCGCCGCGGCGCTCGACAACCCGACGCGGCAGGCATTCGCCTCCGAGCTCGTCGGTCCCGACCTGATCGGCAACGCCGTCGGCCTCAACAGCGCGTCGTTCAACGCCGCCCGCCTGATCGGCCCCGCCGTCGCCGGCGTCGTCATCGGCGCCTGGGGCACGGGACCCGCGTTCGGCGTCAACGCCCTGTCCTTCGCGGCGGTCATCCTCAGCCTGACCCGGCTGCGCGTCGCCGAGCTCCACCCGGCGCCCCTGCGACGGGGCGGCGGCGCCATACGGGAGGGGATCGGCTATGTCCGGCGACGACCGGACATCATGCTGCTCATGTTCATCGTGTTCATGCTCGGCACCTTCGGCATGAACTTCCAGCTCACGATGGCGCTCATGGCCACCACGGTGTTCGGACGCGGCGCCGAGGAGTACGGCCTGCTCGGCTCGATCATGGCCATCGGCTCGCTGTCGGCGGCCCTGCTGTCGGCCCGTCGGGCCCAGCCGCGGCTGCGCGTGCTGCTGCTCGCGCTCGGCGGCTTCACCCTCGCCAGTGCCGCGGCTGCCGCCGCCCCGACGTATGTCGCCTTCGCCCTCCTGCTGATCCCGTGCGGGCTGACCGCGCTCACCGTCATGACGACCGCCAACGCGTCGGTGCAGCTGTCCGTCGACCCGGAGATGCGGGGTCGCGTGATGGCGCTCTACATGGCGATCTTCATGGGCGGCACGCCGCTCGGGGCGCCGTTCATCGGCTGGATCGGCGACACCTTCGGCGCCCGCTGGACGATCGGCGTCGGGGCCGTGGCCACCGGGATCGCGTGCATCGCGGCCGTGGCCTACATCATGGTGTCGGACGGCGTGCGGCTGCGTCGTCGCCCCGGGAGCCGGCGGCTCGAGGTCGTGCACCCCGAGCAGCTCGAGCCCCACGTCCACGACCTGGCCGAGGTGGTGACCCGATGACCCCGCGCTTCCGCCGCGTGGCGACGCTGATCGTGATCGCCGTGTGCCTGGCCCTGGCGGCCTACGGCTCGCTGGTCCGCTGAGCCCGGTCGGTCCGGTGAGACCCGCCGGTCCGCTGAGCCCCGCCGCTCCTCCCGGACCCGTCGGGCGCTCCCGTCAGAGGCGCTCGACGACGTGCTCGATCGCGCGCATGAGGATCTCGACGTCGTCCGGCTCGACCGCCGGGAACATCGCGATCCGCAGCTGGTTGCGCCCGAGCTTGCGGTAGGGGTCGGTGTCGACGATCCCGTTGGCGCGCAGCACCGCTGACACGCGGGCGGCGTCGACGGTCTCGTCCAGGTCGATGGTGCCGACGACCTGCGAACGGGCGGCCGGGTCCGCCACGAACGGCGTCGCCCACGGCGTGCGCTCGGCCCACGCGTAGAGCCGCGAGGAGCTGTCGGCAGTGCGTCCCGCGGCCCACGGCAGGCCGCCCTGCGCGAGGAACCACCGGACCTGCTCCTCCATCATGGCGATGGTCGCGAGGGCGGGGGTGTTGTAGGTCTGGTCCTTGCGCGAGCTCTCGATCGCGGTCGTCAGCGACAGCGAGGCGGGGATCCACCGGTCGGTGGTGGCCAGCTCGTGGGCACGCTCGACCGCGCGGGGGGACAGCACCGCCACCCACAGCCCACCGTCCGAGCCGAAGGACTTCTGCGGGGCGAAGTAGTAGACGTCGGCCTGGGACACGTCGACCGGAAGCCCGCCGGCGCCGGACGTGGCGTCGACCAGCACGAGCGCGTCGTCGTCCGCCCCCGCCACGCGCTCGACGGGCAGCATCACGCCGGTGGAGGTCTCGTTGTGGGGCCAGGCATAGACGTCGACGCCGGCCTCGGCCGCCGCCGCCGTGCGCGTGCCCGGGGCGGACTCGCGGACCGACGGCTCCGCCAGGTGCGGCGCCTCCCGCGTGACCTGCGCGAACTTGCTCGAGAACTCGCCGACCACCACGTGCTGCGCCCGCTCGCGCACCAGGCCGCACGCGGCGACGTCCCAGAACGCCGTGGACCCGCCGTTGCCCAGCACCACCTCGTAGCCCTCGGGCAGCGCGAACAGCTCCGCCAGCCCCCGACGCAGCGAGCCCACCACGTCGCGGACGGGCGCCTGCCGGTGGGAGGTGCCGAGCCAGGTGGTGGCGCCGGTGACGAGCCGCTGGACCTGCGCCGCGCGCACCTTGCTCGGTCCGGAGCCGAAGCGCCCGTCGGAGGGCAGCAGGTCGGGGGGCAGCAGGATCTCGGAGGTCACCTGCTCATCCTCCCAGCCGTATGCCGGGAGCGCGGCGAGCCTGCCGCGATCCGGACGGGCCCGTCAGGCGGGGTCGGTCCCTGGGTCTGTGAGGCAGGGTCGGTCAGGCGGGGTCGCCCGCGGCGCGCGTGGCGTCGGGTGCGTCGCCGGTCGGACCGACGTCGGCGAGGCGTCGTGGGGGCGGTCCGGCATACCGGGCCGTGGGCCTGATCATCCGCCGGGCCCGCTGCTGCTCGAGCACGTGGGCCGACCAGCCCGCGGTGCGCCCGCACACGAACATCGGGGTGACGATCGGGGCCGGGACCTCGGCCAGGTCGAGCAGCACGGCCGCCCAGAACTCCACGTTGGTCGCGATCACGCGCTCGGGGTTGCGCTCGGCGAGCGCCACCAGGGCCGTGGCCTCGAGCTCGCAGGCCGCGGCGTAGCGCGGGGCGCCGAGGCGGCGGCAGGCGGTCTTGAGGACGTCGGCGCGGGGGTCGGTGCCGCGATAGACGCTGTGGCCGAAGCCCATGATCCGACCGCCCTCGGCGAGGACCTGCTCGACGATCCGCGCGGCGGGCTCGCCGGCCTCGACGTCCTCGAGCATCCACATGACCCGGCGTGGCGCGCCGCCGTGGAGGGGGCCGCTCATGGCCCCGACGGCTCCGGACAGGCAGGCCGCCGCGTCGGCGCCCGTGGAGGCGATGACCCGGGCGGTCAGCGCCGAGGGGTTGAGGCCGTGCTCGGCCACCGTGACCCAGTAGCTGTCGACCGCCCCCACGTGCCGCGGGTCGGGGTCGCCGCGCCACCGGATCATGAACCGCTCGGCGATCGAGCGGCCGCGGTCGACCTCGCGCTGAGGGACGGCGGGCAGGTCCTCGCCCCGCGCGGACTGCGCGATGAAGGACATGGCCATCACCGACGCCCGGGCGAGGTCCTCGCGGGCCTGCGTCGCGTCGATGTCGAGCAGCGGGAGGAAGCCCCAGACGGGGGCGAGCTGGGCGAGGGCGCTCTGCACGTCGACCCGCACGTCACCGGTGCGCACCGGCAGCGGGAAGGGCTCGGCGGGCGGCAGGCCGGGGTGCAGCGCCTCGTCGACGAGCAGCCCCCACACCTGCTCGAACGGCACGTGGCCGACGAGCTCGCGCAGGTCGACCCCGCGATAGCGCAGGATCCCGCTGTCGCGATCGGCCTCCGCGATCTCGGTGACGAAGTCGGCTGTGCCGCCCACCTCGCGGTCACCCACCCGTGCGCTTGACCCGCGGCGTCATACGGCGTCTGGGGGCCGGGCGGACCCGCTTGTCGAGGTCGTACCCCTCGATCAGGGCCTGCAACGTCTTCTTCTTGCTCGTGGGGTGCGACGCGACGGGCGTGTCCCCGTTGAACACGACGAAGTGCCGCTGGTCCCCGTCGAAGACGGTGAGCACCGAGCCGTCGACGAGGTGGTGGGCGTGCTCGAGGGCGCGCCGGCGAGCGTTGCTGCGCGCCACCTGCCGCTCGGCGAGCTCGCGCGCGGGCTCCTTGCCGTGCTTGACCGCCTCGTAGACGATCGGGCCGTACTTGACGCCGAGCTTGACCAGGTTGTTGACGGCGCCGACCTTGCCTCGTGCCATGACGGACCTCCTCAGGACGCGGTGACCGGGTCAGCCTAGTCTCGGGGTATGACGCAGAACGACGTGACCGACCCGCGGGTGACGGGCGAGCAGGGCGACGACGCCCGCGGCGCGGGGGTGCAGGGCATCCGGCGGGTCGACTACGCCGGCACGGGTCTGGACGAGGCGACGCTGGGGGACAGCCCCTGGTCGCTCGCGTCGACCTGGCTCGCGGAGGCCGTCGCCCACGACGCGTCCAGCGGCGGGCACACCGAGCCCGACTGCCTCGACCTGGCCACGGTCGGCGCGGACGGCCTCCCGGACGTGCGTCCCGTCCTGATGAAGTTCTTCACGCCCGCCGGTCCGGGGTTCATCACCGACAGCGGCTCCACCAAGGCGCGCCAGATCGGCGAGCAGCCGCGGGTGGCGGCGACGCTGCGCTGGTCCGCGCTCTACCGCGTCATCAGGTTCCGGGGTCGGGCGGTGCCGCTGGACGGGGACGAGCTCGAGGGCTACTGGCGCACCCGGCCCTGGGGCTCCCAGGTCAGCGCCTGGGCGTCCGAGCAGTCCTCGCCGGTCGACGGCCGGGAGGAGCTGCAGCGGCGGTATGCCGAGCAGGCCGCCCGCTTCACCCGTGACGGTGAGGAGGCCGAGATCCCGATGCCGCCGTCCTTCTGCGGCTGGCGGATCGCGTGCGACCAGATCGAGTTCTGGGCCGGTCAGCCGTCGCGCCTGCACGACCGCATCGCCTACGAGAGGGTGGGGGAGGGCGACCTCGACGACGCCGCGTCCTGGCGGCGGCACCGCAAGATGCCCTGATCTGCCCGATCCTGCCCGTCCTCGTGCCGGGCGGCGCTGCGTCGTGCGCGGCGCAAAGCAAGTCCACAGGCGCGCGTGGCAGGCTTGACCCGTGACTGACCTGATCGACACGACCGAGATGTACCTCCGCACGATCTACGAGCTGGAGGAAGAGGGCGTGAAGCCCCTGCGCGCCCGCATCGCCGAGCGACTCGGTCACGCCGGGCCGACGGTGTCCCAGACGGTCGCCCGCATGGAGCGGGACGGTCTGCTGCACGTGGCCGGCAGCCGCGAGATCGAGCTGTCCGCCGACGGTCGGCTTCGGGCGATGCGCGTGATGCGCAAGCACCGCCTCGCCGAGCGCCTGCTCCTGGACGTGATCGGCCTGGAGTGGGAGCACGTCCACGACGAGGCCTGCCGCTGGGAGCACGTGATGAGCGAGCGGGTCGAGCGCAAGATCCTCGGCCTCATCGGCGACGACCACGTCTCGCCGTACGGCAACCCGATCCCCGGTCTGGACGAGCTGGGGTCGGTCGGCACGGACGGCAAGGACCCCGGACTGGTCCCGCTGCACTCCGTCGTGGATGGTTCCGTGACCTCCGTCACAGTCACGGTCCGTCGGATCGGCGAGCCGGTGCAGGTGGATCACGAGGCTCTCGGCCTGCTGACGGCCGCTGGAGCGCTGCCCGGTGGCCGGGTTCGGGTGACCTCGGAGGGCGACCGGGTGATCGTCGTGGGCGTGAATTCCACTGACTCGCAGGGGGTTTCGCTCCCGGTGGATGTGGCGAGCCATGTGTTCGTGGACACCGTGACGTCCGACTGAGAGTGGTTATCGCACGCATGTGTGTCCGGTGCGGGCACTAGCAGCCGTACCCACGGAGGGCGCCTGTGATTCACCTGCCTGTGATCTGAACGTGACAATCCCGGGGGTGTCCGTTACCTTCTTTCACGGCCCTTCTCCCCCTGGAGGGGCTGCAGCAGGAGACGCCGAGTCCTGTCACTTCTGCTGTTCTGCTTATTCCGCTGACAGGAGCGGGGGACCCACCTTGGCGCGCAAGCGTCCCGGGGTGAAGCCACGAGAGTGGCCGGGCCATACCTTTCCGCCCGAACCCGACAGCTAACTTCGTAGGCGTTCGAGAGGTCAACTGTGTCCATTAGCACCCCCGGTCGGCACCGCGCTGCCGACGTCTCCTCCGCCAGTCTCCTGATCAAGGCGGCCAAGCACGCCGCCGCGCCGGCCACCAAGGTCGCGGGTGTCGTCGCCGCCACCGGTGGCATGGTCATCGCCGCGTCGATGCCCGCCACGGCCGCCCCGGCCGCTGCCGCTGCTCCCGCCAGCGTTGCTGCTCCCTCCGTCGCCGCCGTCGGCCAGCTCGGCCGCGTATCGCTCACCGGCGTCAAGAAGTCCAAGCTCAAGAGGGTCCGCGGGACCGTCAAGAAGCGCACCACCGTCAAGCGCAAGAAGGCCACGGTCAAGCGTAAGCGCTACACGACCAAGCGCAAGTACACCCGCACCTCGCGCACCTACCGTCGCACCGCGGTGCGACGCGTCAACCGCACCTACACCCGCGCCTCCCGCACCGCCGTGCGCCGCACCGTCGCGCGCAAGGTCGTCAAGAAGGCCGCCAACCCAGCTCCGCGCGCCGTCGCCGGCGGTGGCGTGCTCCGCACCGCCGCGAGCCTGTCCGGCATCTACTACCGCTACGGCGGCACCACCAGGGCCGGCTTCGACTGCTCGGGCTTCACGAGCTATGTCTTCCGCGCCAACGGCAAGTCCATCCCGCGCACCGCTGCCGCTCAGCAGCGCGCGACCCGTCGCGTGTCCTCCCCGCAGCCCGGCGACCTCGTGTTCTTCGGCTCCCCGGCCTTCCACGTGGGCATCTACGCCGGCGGCGGCATGATGTACGACTCGCCGCGCACCGGCCGCACCACGGGCCTGCACAAGATCTGGAGCAAGAACGTGAGCTACGGCCGCGCCTGATCGGTCGAGCCCTCTCGAGCAGCACGACGAAGCCCCCTCCGCCTCGGAGGGGGCTTCGTCGTGCTGCGCGCCGATCCCCCCCTTGTCGGCGCCGGAGGCGCCGGGCACGCTGCGTCCCCCCGGCGCAGCGTGCCCGGCCCCTGCCGTGCAGCCACCAGTCTGCCGGGCCGAGCGCGGGCGCGCATCAATCTTTGGTCGGGACTCGCCTACGACCCAGGTCGTAGGCTCCGGCGACCTCTGAGGACGAGCGCTGCTCCGGCCGGCCGGGCTCGAGGCCTTGTCGGCCATGACCGCGGCCAGGGTGGTCCGGGGCCGTCCGGGCCCGACGCGCGGGACCCTGACCGCGTCAAGCAGGTTCGTGAGCATCCGTGAGTCGCTGCCTTTGCCCGGACCGAGGAGCACCACGATCGGCAGACCGTTGCCGGCGCAGAGCTGGTGGACCTTGGGCGACAGGCCCCCGCGGGAACGACGGACCGCGTGATCGTCAGGCTCGACGAGCAGATTCTTGTGATTCGCGCCCATGGGTGGTCCGCTGCGCCTCAACAACTGCGGTGATGTGCTGTGCCCCCGAATGGATTCGAACCATCGACACCCGCTTTAGGAGAGCGGTGCTCTATCCCCTGAGCTACGAGGGCGGGGGTGGCGGCTGCGCCGACCACGGGCACCTATCTTGTCATGGCGGCGGGCGCAGCGATGACAGCGACCGGCGTGGTTCGTCATACGGGCGCGACCGCAGGGTGTGGATCGATCCAACCCGTCGGCCGCCGAGATGGACACGGAGGGTGAGATCCGCACCGATGGGGTGTGTCAACAGGGCGAACCTGGCCCGTGGTTACTCGCCAGTCTTGACCTTTGGCGGCTCATTGCTGATCATTCAACGAGCGGCGCGCATGGTTCCCTCCCCCTGCATCATGCGCGCCGCCACCATGTCCGCCCGGGGCATCCCGGCCTCGCTATCCTTGGCCGGTGACCCCAGCACCGCCCGCCGCCAGCCGCCCCACCGATGCGCAGGACCCGGCGGTCGCGGCCGTCGCCCACTGGCGGCGCGAGCTCGTCGAGGCGGGTGGACCCAACTCCTTGCTCTGGCGCCCGGCCGACGCGCGCGGGCGGCTCGAGCTGACGCACGGCCACCCGGCGGGGCTCGCGATCTTCCTGTCCGGGCGCGACGCCAAGCTGTCCGACCTGCACCGCGAGCCGCGGGCGCTGGCCGAGGCCGTGGTCGTGGCCCGGCGGATCCGCGCGACCGCCGAGGACCTCTGGCAGGACCGTGGGCTCGCCACCTGCTTCCTGGCTGCCGGTATGGCGACCTGGCAGACCTCCGGCGGGGCCGGGCGAGTGCCCAGCGCCCCCGTCTTCCTGCGCCCGTGCGAGCTGCGGCCCCGCGACCTGGCCCAGACCGACTTCGACCTCGTCGTCAGCCGCACCGCCGAGCTCAACCCCGCGCTGGTCGAGCTGGTCCGCGCCGAGCTCGGGGTGGAGCTCGACGGACGCCGACTGGCCGAGTCCTCCTGGGGGCGTAACGGGTTCGACCCCGAGGCGGCCTATCGCGAGCTGATCCGGCAGTGCTCGGGTCTGCCCGGCTTCACGATCGAGCGACGCCTCGGGATCGGGCTCTATCCCTACGCCAAGCTGGGGATGGTGGCCGACCTCGCCGGCGCCACCCTCACCGAGCACCCGGTGGTGCGCGCAGTTGGCGGCCTGCCCACCTCGCTGCGTCCGCCGACCGCCGAGCCGGCCCCGATGCCGCTGGTCCTGCCCGCCGACGAGCACCAGCGGGCCGCCCTCGACGCGATCGGTGCTGGTGACGACGTCGTGGTGCAGGGGGCGCCCGGCACCGGGATGACCCAGGTCGTCGCGGCGGCCGTCGCGGGGCTGGCCGCACAAGGCCGCAGCGTCCTGCTCGTGTCGCACGCGCGAGCGGCGATCGAGGCCGTGCAGGAGCGTCTCGCCGAGGTCGGGCTCGACCTGGTCACCGAGGCGCACGACGGACCCGACCTGCGGCACGAGCACGGGCCGCTCACGGCCGCGACGCCGGCCGAGCCCGTGCAGGCGACGGCCGCGACGACCCGCGACCACCACGCCGTCACCGAGCGGCTGCAGGGGCACCTCGTCGCCCTCCACCAGGCCCGACACCCGTGGGGCGTCAGCGCGTTCCAGGCGCAGGGGGCCATGGTCGAGCTGAGCCAGGTCGATCCGCCGCCGCGCTCCCGCGTGCGGCTCGCCCTCGACGACCTCGCCGCGCTGACCCCGCAACGCCTCGACGTCGCCACCCGCGAGCTCGTGCAGGTCGCCGAGGACGGCGCCTGGCTCACGCACAAGGGCGAGGACCCGTGGCGCGCGGCCCGGGTCACCACGCCGGCCGAGGCGGACGCCGCCCTCGTCGCGTGCGAACGCCTGGAGGGCGATCGCGGCCTCATCCGCCTGCGCAGCCTGGTCGACGCGCTCGGTCGCGAGGTCGGGCTGCCCCCTGCCGCCTCGGTGCGGGACATGGGTCATGACCTGGACCTCGTGTCGGGTGTGCGCGCCACGCTCGACGTCTTCGTGCCCGAGGTCTTCGACGCGCCGCTGCCCGAGATGCTGGCGGCCACGTCGACGGCATACCGCACGGAGCACGACACCGGCGTCGGACCGTGGCGGCGGCAGGGCCTGCGGCGCGACGCCAAGCGCCTCCTGCGCCCCGGACCCGGCCCCGCCGCCCTGCACGACGGGCTGGCGAGGGCCCACGACCAGGCCACCCGCTGGCGCGACCGGGCCGGTGCCGCGAGCCGTCCTGCCGTCCCGCACGGCATCGACGAGGCGCGCGCGGCGCACCACGCCGTGGTCGCCGACCTCGATCTCCTCGAACCCGTCCTCGCCACCACCGCCGACGGCGCCGGGATGCTCGACCGACCCGTCGAGGACGTGCTCGCGCGGGTGCGGGAGCTGCTGCGCTCCCGTCGGCGTCTCGCGGTCCTGCCCCTGGTCACCACGACCCTCGACGGGCTGCGCGCCCAGGGGCTGGGGCCGCTCGTCGAGGACCTCGCCGCGCGTCGCGTGCCTGCGAGCCAGGTGGCGTCCGAGGTGCGGCACGTCTGGTGGAGCTCGTTCCTCGACGAGGTGCGCCGCACCGATCCTCGCTATGGAGCGCACGACGGGAGGGCGCTGGACGCCGCCGCGGAGGAGCTGCGCCGGCTCGACGCGGTCGCCCTGCGGGAACGGGCCGCAGCCGTCGCCGAGGTGGTCGGGGAGGCGCGGCCCTGCTGGGCGGTCAGCCCCCACGAGGTCGGGTCGCTGGTGCGTCCTGGTGCCGGCGTGGACACCGTCATCGTGCTCGAGGCCTCGCAGCTGTCCGTCTCCCAGGCGGTCTCGGCCCTCAGCCGTGGCCGGCAGGTCGTGGTCTGCGGCGACCCGCACCAGCTGCCGCCCGGCGACGTCAGCGTCACCGTCCCCGACCCCGCTCGTCGCGGTGACGACGTGCAGGCCGACCAGCGCGCGCCGTCCGTGCTCTGCGCCCTCGCCGAGATCCTGCCCGTGCACACCCTCCGGACCGTCCACCGCGCCGTCGACGACCGCATCACGGCGGCGCTCGACCGCCGCCTGCACGGCCAGGACCTGGTGGTCGTGCCGGCCGCGTCCACCGCGCCCCGGCTGCAGCTCGAGCTGGTGGACCAGGACGGTATGCCGCAACCGCCCCGCGGCGAGGCCCCCGTCACGACCACGGCCGAGGTGGACCGCGTGGTCCGGCTCGTCCTGGCGCACGCCCGCAGCACCCCCGAGCGCTCGCTGGGCGTCGTCACCTTCCACCCCGCGCACGCGGACGCCATCACGGCCGGGCTGCGGCAGCAGCTGGCGACGCTCGACCGCGGTGACACGTCACGGCGGTTCTTCGAGGGCTCGGCGCGAGAACCGTGGTGGATCAAGCCGGTCGACCAGGTGCAGGGTCAGACCCGCGACGACGTCATCGTCTCCCTCGGCTATGCGCTGGACGGGGCCGGCCAGGCGGGGCACCGGTTCGGCGCCCTGGCGCTGGGGGCGGGGGACCGGCGCGCGGCCCTCGCGGTCACCCGTGCCCGCCACCGGCTCGTCCTCGTCTCCACCGTGTCGGCGGAGCGGCTGCACCAGGTGGGGGCGGGGAGTGCCGGGGTCGAGCTGCTCGCCGAGGTCCTGCACCTCGCCGGCACGCCTGCCGGACCCGTCCCCTCGCAGGGGGACCTGACCGACCCGGTCACGGGCGAGCTCGCCGGCCGGCTGCGGCTCGCCGGGCTCTCGGTGACCGAGCGCGCGGGTCGTGGCGCCGGCTCCGGCGGCGTCGAGCTGGCCGTCCGGGATCCTCGAGCCGTGCGGGGCGTCGCCGTGGCGGTGGAGTCCGACGGCGCGGACTACGCCACCGGTGCCGGACCGATCGACCGTGACGTCCGACGGCCCGCGCTGCTGCGGCGTGCAGGCTGGGAGCCGCTGCGCGTGTGGACGCCCGACCTGTTCACCGCGCCCGAACGCGTGGTCGCCCGGATCGTCGACGCGGCCCACGGGCGCGCCGAGGGTCTGCGGCGCGGTGAGCGTGGCGCGAGCGACCCGCGCGGCGACGCCTCGGCCGGGTCGCCGCGATGACCCGACGCCACCGCCGCGTGGACGCGCCCGGCACGGGGTCCGCTGCGGCCACGCCCTTGGGGGCACCGGAGCCGCGTCTGGGGTCGACCGGGCGTCGCCCGGAGGAGTCCGAGCGCCTGCGCGGCACCCAGCGACGCCCGGGGGAGGCGGGGCCGAGCATGGCACCTGCCGCCGGCTTGACGGCTCCGTCGGGCGCGGAGCCTCGCCGCGGTGGCAGTGCCCCCCGCGAGGACGAGCGAGACCGGTGGCTGCGCGAGCAGCGTCCCCCGCACTGGGAGTAACAGAGTCAGGTGCTGACCAGGACCGCGAGCGCATCCCTCCCGGCCTTGCTGTCGATGCCGTGGACGGCTGGGTGCGTGAGCGAACGACGAAGGGCCCCGCCAGACGGCGGGGCCCTTCGTGAGGTGCGGGGGTGGGTCAGCGGCGACGCAGCTCGTCGCGGATCTCCATGAGGATGGACGCCTCCTCGGAGGGGGCCTCAGTCTCCTCGACCCCGGCCTTGCGGCGGGCGGCGATGGCGTTCATCGGGGCCACGACCATGAAGTAGATGGCAGCCGCGATGATCAGGAAGCTGATGAGCGCGGTCAGGAACGCGCCAACAGGCACGTCGCCGGGGTTGAAAGAATTGAAGTTGGGCTGGCCGCCCAGCTTGCCGATGAGGTTCATCAGGATCGCGACGAAGCTGTCGATGACCTTGCCGAAGGCGGCACCGATGACGACGGCGACCGCGAGGTCGACGACGTTGCCGCGCATGAGGAAGTCCTTGAAGCCCTTGAGCATGACTGTTCTCTCTCTGTTCTGGGGAGATGGGAGCGAGCCCGCTCGGGCTCGGGGCGGCGACCCCGCCGCATGGCGCCACCGTATGACGCTGAGTTACGCGAGGACGATACTTGATCGTTCATAGGTGACCAAAACGTTGACGCGATGCGCTCACTGGGAATCGGCCGTGAGCATCAGGTGCAACGCCTCCGCGTCGGGCCCTGCGCTGCGTCCCGTGTGCAGCGCGCGGGTCTGAGACTCGTTGAGGGACACCAGGACCGTGCGACCGGACGAGCCGGTCGCGCCTCCCGCAAGCCCTGGTCCGGCGGACTCGGGGACCGGTGTCTGCAGGACCACCGCGGCGGGGGCGACGAGTCGGGCACCGGCCCACACCTGGACCCGGTCCCCGGCTCGCAGGAGATCGGCCACGACGGGCTCCACCACCGGCACGGCCAGCGCGGCTGACCCGTTGGGCAGACCGGTGAGCCTGGTCGAGCCGGTCACCGCACGTGACGTGAGCGGGTCGCCGGCGGCCACCGCGCTCGCCAGTCTCCGTCCGACCAGTGCGTCGGCTGCGGGCCAGCCACTGGGAGCGTCCCGGCCGGGCCATCGGCGGCCGACGAGGTCGGCCTCGCCCAGGACGTGCCCGGCGGGCAGGTCGTGGGCGGCACTGAGCACGACGGTCCCGGCGGGAGGCGGGGCAGGGAAGGCCAGGCGCAGCGCGCCGGTGACGGCCAGCCCCACGCAGAGGGCGGCCAGGACGCGGCGGGCGAGGCGCAGGTGCCAGGACACGCGGCGGCTGCGCAGGCGAGCGCGCCACGACCGGCGCAGCGGTGCGGGGCGCCCGCCTCGGTTGCCAGGGCGGGGGAGGGCAGTCATGCCGCGAGGCTAAGGAGCAGACCAGCGACGCGGGAGGGCTCGGAGGTCGCCTGTGGACAAGGCGAGGGACGACGCGACGAGCTGTGGACGACACGCCGCGGCCGGCGCGTCCCGCTGGTGTGCGAGTGGGCGGGCTGCGTCGTCATACGAGCTGGTCGTCCCGACGCCCGAGCACCGAAACGAGGACTCGGCGTGGATGCGTGGGTGCGGCCGTGGTGAGAGGGCGCACGTGGTCCCTGGGACGCAGTCCGAGCGGCCGTTCATGACCTCTCGGGAGACGGGCCAAGATCAGAGTGGTCGCAGATGCGACGTCTGGCCTGGTCTGGTGTCGGTTCTGCGACCACTCTGGAGCGACCGGCCGGCGGGAGGGCACCGGCGCGAGCGGTGGCTCCGGCATACGGGCCGTGAAGCCTCGGTGAGAGGGCGCAGGTGGTCCCTCGGACGCAGGCCGAGCAGCCGCTTTTGCCCTCTCAGGCCTGTCGGCGGAGAGGCTCGCGGGAGCGCGGTGCAGGAGGGCGGGTCAGCTGGCGGCGGCCGAGCTGGTCGAGGTGCTGGAGCTGCTGGACGAGGTCCCGGACCCGCTCGCGGACCCGTTGGAGCCGGACGAGGCGCTGGTGCCGGAGGTGCTCAAGGAGGACTCGCTCGGGGAGGCCGAGGTGCTCTTGGTCGCCTTGGCGTCCTTGCCGCGTGAGTCCGTGCGGTAGAAGCCGGAGCCCTTGAAGACGACGCCGACGCTGTTGTAGACCTTGCGCAGCAGCCCCTCGCAGCGCGGGCATACGGTGAGCGCGTCGTCGCTGAACGACTGCACGATGTCGAAGGCCTCGCCGCAGTCGGCGCAGCGGTAGGAGTAGGTGGGCACGGTGCCTCCGGAGGGGACGAGCGGGTGAGGGACGCCGGCGGTCGACGTCGACCTGGGCGTGCGATCGCTCAGTCTAGCGAGCCGTCGCGGCGTCGCTGACCGCGTTCGCGGACCGTGCGGGCGACCGGCGGGCGGTGCCCGGGCTCGAGCCACCCGGCCAGGCGGCCCTGCTGGGACACCGCGCGCAGCCGCTCCTCCGCGGCGTCCCGCAGCTCCGCGGGCACCACGACCATGAGCGAGTCCCCGCGCCGCAGCACCGTGGACCGCTCCGGCACGAACGACCGCTCGCCGCGCAGCACGAGGGCGACGCTGGCGCCCTTGGGCAGCCGCAGCTCGTAGACCTCGACCCCCGCCATCCGCGACTCGTCCCCGATCTGCACCTCCACGACCTCGGTGTTGAGGCGTTCGAGCGGGGTGGACTCCAGCTGCAGGTCCATCGTGGCGCCCGCGTCGATGACGCCGAGCCTGCGCGCGACCCAGGGCATGGTCGGCCCCTGCACGACCGTGAAGATCACGACGAGCATGAAGACGAGGTCGAACAACCAGGCGAGCGACGAGGCTCCGCTGGTCTCGGGCACGGTCGCGAGGACGACGGGGACGGCGCCGCGCAGCCCCGCCCAGGACAGGAAGGCCTGCTCGCGCCACCCGATGCCGAAAGGCGTCGCGGACACCACCACCGACAGCGGCCGGGCGACGAGCAGCAGGACGAGACCCATGACGATGGCGGGGACGATCCAGCGCCCCAGCTCGGAGGGGGAGGCCAGCAGGCCCAGCAGGACGAACAGGCCGATCTGGGCGAGCCAGCCCATCGCGGTCGCGAAGCCCCGCGTCGCGGCCTTGTGCGGCAGGGAGCTGTTGCCGACGACGAGCGCGGCGACGTAGACGGCGAGGAAGCCGCTGCCGTGGGCGTAGGTGGCGACGCAGTAGGCCATCGTCGGCACCGCCATCACGCCGATCGAGAACAGGGCGGACGAGGTGTCGGCATACCGGCGCAGCAGCTTGGTCCCGAGCCAGCCGACGGCGATGCCGAGCAGGGCGCCCACGACCAGCTCGTAGACCGCGAGCCCGGCGAGGAAGAGCGGACCGGCGTCGGAGTCACCAGCGGCGACCGAGGCCAGGGCCGTGACGAGGAGGACGACCGGTGCGTCGTTGAAGCCGGACTCCGCCTCGAGCAGGCTGGTCAGCCGCCGCGGGAGGGGCACGCTGCGCAGCACGGAGAACACGGCCGCCGCGTCGGTCGAGCTGAGGACGGCCCCCACCAGCAGCGCCGAGACCCAGTCGAGGTCGAGGACGAACCTCGCGGCGACGCCGACCACCCCGACGGACACCATGACGCCGACGGTCGAGAGCAGGGCGGCCGGGGCCACCGACGGTCTGATGTGCTTCCACGAGGTCGAGAGCCCGCCCTCGGCCAGGATCAGGACGAGGGCGATGTAGCCGAGGGCCTGGGTCAGGCGGCCTCCGTCGAACTGGATGCCGAGCCCCGACTCACCCAGCCCGACGCCGATCAGCAGGTAGAGGAGCAGGGACGGCAGGCCGGAGCGGGCGCTGATGCGGACGGCGACGACGGCCAGCAGCAGGACGGCGGATCCGAGGAGGAGGACGGAACGCAGGTCCTCGATCCCGAAGCCCGCGCCCGTGTCCATGGCCCCATCCTCTCGTATGCCGCACCCGCCCCTCGCGTCGTCCGCCGGCCTGTCGGTGCCGTGGCCTAGTCTCGCTCACGTGTCCCGCGCCGCTCTGATCGCCCGACGGACGACCGTCTCGGTCGTCGTCCTGCTCCTCGTGGCCGCCCTCATCGTCGCCGGCGTCGTCTACGGCGCCGTCCGCCGCACCGACCCCACCGTCACCGGCACGGCGCGGCTCACCGGGCTGTCGGGCGAGGTGGACGTCCGGCGAGACGGCCAGGGGGTCGCCCACATCTACGCCGACACCCCCGAGGACCTGTTCCGGGCCCAGGGCTATGTCGCGGCCCAGGACCGGTTCTTCGAGATGGATCTGCGCCGCCACGCCACGGCAGGGCGGCTGGCCGAGCTCGTCGGCGAGGCCGGGGTGGCGTCGGACATCAGCGTGCGCACCATGGGCTGGCGCCGCGTCGCCGAGCAGGAGCTTCCCACGCTGTCGGCCGACACCCGACGCTACCTCGCGGCGTATGCCGACGGGGTCAACGCCTACCTCGACACCACCGGCGACGCGACCCGCGTGGCGCCGGAGTACCTCATGCTCAGCGTCCGCTTCCCCGGGTACCGCATCGAGCCGTGGGGCCCGGTCGACTCGCTGGCCTGGCTCAAGGCGATGGCCTGGGACCTGCACGGCAACTACGCCGACGAGCTCGCCCGCGCCCGGCTGATGGCGCAGGGTCGCTCGCTCGACGAGGTGCGTGAGCTGTATCCCAGCTATGACGCCAAGGCCCAGCCCCCGATCCTCTCCCCGTCGGCGTGGTCGCCCTCTGGCGTGCACGGCGGCCGGTCCAAGGCGCCGGCGGCCGGCATACGGCAGGGTGCCGGCCCCGCCCCCGATCCGGAGAGCGACGCGGCGCTGGGCCGGGCCGCGCGGGCCGTCTCCGCG
This sequence comes from Arsenicicoccus sp. UBA6765, assembly GCF_002453335.1. Taxonomy (NCBI): domain Bacteria; kingdom Bacillati; phylum Actinomycetota; class Actinomycetes; order Micrococcales; family Intrasporangiaceae; genus Arsenicicoccus; species Arsenicicoccus sp. UBA6765. The sequence goes on along the minus strand of NZ_DKGR01000063.1, from coordinate 199,975 downwards.
GTCGCGCCCCTGGTCGGGCGCGGCGAGGGCGTCGGCTCCAACTCGTGGGTGGTCGGGCCGTCCCGGTCCTCGACCGGCAAGCCCCTGCTGGCCAACGACCCGCACCTCGCGCTCGGCCAGCCGGGCGTCTGGCACCAGACCGCGCTGCACTGCCGCACGGTGTCCCAGGCGTGCCCCTACAACGTGAGCGGCTTCGCGTTCGCGGGCTTCCCCGGCGTGGTGATCGGGCACAACCAGCGCATCGCGTGGGGCTTCACCAACCTCGACCCCGACGTGAGCGACTTCTACCTCGAGCGGGTCAAGGCCGGCACCGTGCTCAAGGACGGGCGCTACCAGCCCCTGACCACCCGCACCGAGCGGATCCGCGTCGCGGGTGGCGCCGACCGCACCATCACTGTCCGGTCCACCTCGCACGGCCCGCTGATGTCCGACGTCGACGCTGCCGTCAAGGACGCCGCGGCCGTGCCCACGGCAGCGACCACCGCGTCGCCGGCGACCCCCGCCGAGGGAGAGTCCCTGGCGATCGCGCTGCGGTGGACGGGGCTGGAGGTCACGCAGACCGCCGACGCGATCTTCCGGATGAACCGCGCCACGTCCTTCGAGACCTTCCGCGCCGCCCTGTCCTCGTTCGCCGCGCCCTCTCAGAACGCGATCTACGCGGACGTCGACGGCCACATCGGCTACCAGGCACCCGGCCGCGTGCCCGTCCGCCGGTCCGGGACGGCGGGGGCACCCCCCGGCTACCTGCCGGCACCGGGCTGGGACTCGCGCTACGACTGGACCGGCTACGTCCCCTTCGAGCAGCTGCCGCACACCCTGGACCCCGCCGAGGGCTTCCTGGTGACCGCCAACCAGGCCGTCACGGCGGCGACGACCCCCTTCCTGACGACGGACTGGACCCACGGCTGGCGCTCCACCCGCATCCGTCAGCTCCTCACCGCCCAGCCGACCGTCTCGCCCCAGCGCATGCGCGACATCCAGGGCGACGTCAACGACGGTTTCCAGCCCGTGCTGACCGCGGCGCTGCGGGGCGTCGACCTGAGCGGCGACGGCTTCACCCGGGAGGGTCAGGCGACGCTCGAGGGCTGGGACGGCCGGTTCGTGACGGGTGACAGCCACTCGTCCCGCGCGGCGGCCTACTACACGGCGGCGTGGTCCGCGCTGCTCCACCGGACCTTCGACGACGACCTGCCCACCGGTCTGCGGCCCGATGGCGGCTCGCGCTGGCCCGCGGTCGTCAAGCAGCTGCTCGCCGACCCCCGGTCTCCCTGGTGGGACAACCAGAAGACCCTGCGGATCGAGACCCGCGACGACATCCTGCGCCAGGCCCAGGTCGACGCGCGTCTCGAGCTGACCCGGCTCACCGGCAAGGACGTCAAGGCCTGGGACTACGGGCGGCTGCACACGCTGACCCTGCGCCACCCGCTCAGCGCGGCGGCACCCGGCATGCTGCGGTCCCTGCTCGACCGCGGTCCGCAGCCGGCGCCGGGCAACCCGCTCGCTCCCAACGCCCTCGGCTACGACCTGCAGCTGGGCTACGCCGCCGACTGGGGGCCGTCCATGCGCATGGTGGTCGACCTCGGCACTCTTGACTCGAGCACCTGGGTCCAGTCCACGGGCGTGTCCGGGCACCCCACGAGCGACCACTACGACGACCAGACGGGGCGCTGGCTGCGCAACGAGCCCTTCGCGTGGCCGTTCAGCCGGCAGGCCGTCGAGGGCGCGACCCGTGACCAGCTCACGCTCGCGCCGCGCGACAACGGCTGAGCCGCGGGCGTCAGGGCGGGTCAGCTGACGTCGGGCCCGAGCGAGCGGCCAGCGGATCAGCGACGCAGCCAGGTGATCCCGTCCACCGTCACCACGGCGTCGACGCGCTGGTCGTGCTCGGCCGCGGGCAGGTCCTCGTCCACCAGCTCCTGGGGGTGCAGCAGCGTCACGACCCGGACGCCGTCGCGACGCCGGGGGAGCGCCCGGTCGTAGCACCCTCCACCCTGCCCGAGGCGCACGCCCCGTCGGTCCACGGCCGTGCCCGGCGTCAGCACCAGGTCCGCCTGGCCGATCGCCTCCAGCCCGAGCCGCGCCGCCTCGTCCAGCTCGTCGCTGCCGAGCGGGCGCCAGTCGAGGTCGAGCCCCGGCAGGGTCACCGGCACCAGGACGCGATAACCGGCGGCGACCAGAGCCTCGTTGAGCGGCTCGGTCCCGGGCTCGGTCGGCCACGACTCGTATGACGTCACGGTGCCCCCCGGGGCCACCAGGTCGGCGACGACCCGCAGGGCGTGGTCCGCCAGAGCCTGGGCCTGCGTCTCACGCTCGGCGCGCGAGGTGTCGGCATACCGCTGCTTGCGGGCGGCCCAGAGGCGGGCCCGCAGGGCGCGCTTGGCCTCGACGGGGGTCGTGAGCGGGGTGTCCATGCCACGGATTCTGTCAGGCACGGACCCGTGAGGAGGAGGGGCGGATCGGTCTCGTGCCACGATGGGCCGACCCACCCACCTCGAGGAGGACCCGTGTCCATCCGGACCCGCCTGGCGATCGTGCTCGCCGCCGTGGTCCTGCCGGTCCTGCTCGTGGCCGGGCTCGTGGCGGGGGTCCTGCTGCCGCGTGCGCTCGTGGACGGTCAGCGCCGTGACGTCGACCGCGCCACCGTCGCCGTCGCGACGGCCATGGCGTCCGAGTGCTGGGCGCTGGGCGACCGGGCCGAGGTCATCGCCCTGTCGATCGCCAACGGGCGCCCGCCGGCCACGGTCCTCGCGGAGGAGACCCGCGGCGGACTGGGGGCGGAGCGGGGCTATGCCGTGGTGCTGCGCGGGGGCGCCGTGCTGGCGGCCTCGTCCTCGGCGCCGCGACCCACGCCCACCAAGCTGCCCACCACGCGCTGCTCGACCGTGAGCGAGCCCGCCGGCGCCCACCTCGCGGAGCGGGTCGACCTCACCACCACCCAGGGGACGCTGACGGTCCACGTCGTCGAGCCCCTCACCGCAGGGCGGCTGGACGCGCTCACCCGTCAGGCCGCGGCCGGGGACGTGCGCACGATCCTCCAGTGCGCGGGCGGCGTCGAGGTCCACCCGAGCTCGGACCGCGGCCAGGGGGCCATCGCGCGGACCGCCGCCGCCGGGCCCGGGCGTCCCTGCGCGGTGCAGGGCTCGGCCGCCGATCCGGTCGGTGGGGCGAGGGCCTGGATGCCCCTCCTGCTCATCCTGCTGGTGCTGGCGGCGGCCGTCGGTCTGCTCCGCTGGCTGGCCCGGGAGCTCACCGCGCCGCTGCTCGCCCTCACCGAGGGCACCCGCCGCATCGCGGACGGCGACCTGACCGTGCGTCTGCCGGAGGGACGCGACGACGAGATCGGCCAGCTGTCGCGGGAGTTCAACGCGATGGCGGTCGAGCTGGACCAGCGCATGGCCGAGCTGACGTCGAGCCGAGAGACCCTGCAGGACACCGTCCGACGGATCGCGGCCACCCTGCAGCGCACCCACGACCTCGACGGCCTGCTGGCGGCGCTGTGCGCCCTCGCGGAGACGACGACCGGGTCCACCTGCGCCGTCGTGTGGATGCGCGAGGGCAGCGGCCTGCGCGCGCGCGTCGTGCACCCCATCGGCACCCGCCGTCCCGGCACCGGCCGGATCCGCGCGGCCGAGAGCGCCGTCGGCGAGGTCGTCCGTGACCGCCGCGTGGTCGTGCTCGACGACGCGGGGGACGAGCCCGGCGCGGTCCTGCGCGGCCGGCTGTGCGCCGCGCCGCTCGTGTCCGGCGACGACGTGATCGGTGCGCTGGTCGTCGAGCGGGCGGCCGGCGCGACGGCATACGACGACACGACCGGGGAGCTGCTCGACCTCGTGGCCGGGCCGGCCGGGGTCGCCATCGACAACGCGATCCTGCACCGCCGGGCGCAGCGCCAGTCCGTGATCGACCCGCTCACCGGGGTCGGCAACCTGCGCATGCTCACGACCACGCTGGGCCGCGAGGTCGAGCGGGCGCGGTCGTTCGGGCGTCAGGTGTCGCTCCTGATCGTGGACATCGATCGGTTCCGGCAGGTCAACGACGAGCACGGGCACTCCGTCGGCGACGGGGTCCTGGCTGCGCTGGCGGCCCGCATCGTCGAGCTGGTCCCGCCCGTCGACGTCGTCGCGCGCTACGGCGGGGAGGAGATGGCCGTCGTCTGCCCCGAGCGCGGCGAGGAGGAGTGCCTGCGGCTCGCCGAGCGGATCGTCGGTGACCTGCGCTCCCGTCCGCTGCAGGTCGACGACCGCGAGATCCCCATCACCTGCAGCGTGGGGATCGCCACCTGGCCACAGGACGCCGCCACGGCACCCGAGCTCGTGTCGGCCGCCGACGCCGCGATGAACGCCGCCAAGCGCGCCGGGCGTGACCGGGCGGTGGCCTCGAGGCATGTCGGACCCGTCGACTAGTGTCCGCAACATGTCCGACGCACCCCGGCTGATGCCGGTCGACGAGCACCTGCGCCTCCTCCTCGAGGCCTGCGCCACCGTGCCCCGCCGCACGTCCGAGGTCCCGGTGGCCGAGGCGCACGGCTGCGTCCTGGCCCAGGACGTGCGCAGCGCCGTCGACGTCCCGGCGTTCACCAACTCGGCGATGGACGGGTATGCCGTCCGGGCCGCCGAGCTCGTGGGGGCCGGTGACCGCCCCGTGGTCCTGCCCGTTGCGGGCGACATCCCCGCCGGACGCACCGACCGGGTCACCCTCGTGCCGGGCACGACGATGCGCATCATGACCGGCGCCGCCCTGCCCGACGGCGCCGACGCCGTTGTCCCCGTCGAGCTCACCGACGGCGGCACCGAGCGGGTCACCCTGCGCCAGCAGCCGCAGGTCGGCGCCCACGTCCGCCCCGCCGGCGACGACCTGTCCCGCGGCGAGCTTGCCCTGGCCGCAGGCACGTTCGTGGACGCCCGGGTCCTCGCGCTGCTCGTGTCCCTCGGGCATCCTCTGGTCGAGGTCGTCGTGCCGCCCCGGGTCGTCGTCCTCTCCACCGGCGACGAGCTGGTCGAGCCGGGCGGCACGGCCGGGCACGGCACGGTCGTCGACAGCAACGGCCCGATGCTCGTGGCCGTTCTGCGCGAGCACGGCTTCACGGCCGAGCGGGTGCGCGCGGTGGCCGACGACGAGCAGGGCTTCCGCGCCCGGCTCGACGAGGTGCTGCTGACCCACGACGCCGTCATCACCACCGGCGGCGTCTCCGCCGGCGCCTACGACACGGTCAAGGCCGTGCTCGCCCGTGACGGCGAGGTCGCGTTCCGCGGGGTGGCGATGCAGCCCGGCAAGCCCCAGGGCTTCGGCCTGGTGCGGGCCGGCGACGGGCGACACGTGCCCGTCTTCACTCTGCCCGGCAACCCCGTCAGCTCGATGGTGTCCTACCAGGTCTTCGCGGCCCCGGCGCTGCGCCTGCTCGCCGGCCGCCCCGCCGAGGGGCTCGCGGGCATCGAGGCGGTGGCCGACGACGGCTGGCGCACCTCGGCCGGCCGCACCCAGCTGGCCCGCGTCCGCCTGCGCACCGAGGCCGACGGCCCGCACGCCACCCTCGCGGGCGGCCAGGGGTCGCACGTGCTCGGTGCCCTCGCTCACGCCGACGCCCTGGCCGTCGTGCCCGCCGAGGTCGACGAGGTCGTCCCCGGCATGCGCCTCACCTGTCTGCTCCTCCGTCCCCTCCCCGGCAAGGAGTCCCTCGCGTGACCTCCACCCCCACCCCTGAGCCGCCCCGCCTGACGCACGTGCGGGCCGACGGCAGCGCGCACATGGTCGACGTCTCCGCCAAGGCCGTCACGGCCCGCTCGGCGACCGCCCGCGGCCGGGTCCTGCTCGCCGCCCCCGCCGTCGCCGCCCTGCGGGACGGCACCGTGCCCAAGGGCGACGCCCTCGCCGTGGCCCGCATCGCCGGGATCCAGGCGGTCAAGCGCACCCCCGACCTGATCCCGCTGGCCCACCCCATCGCCGTGCACGGGGTCGAGCTGGACCTCGAGGTGGCCGACGACGGCGTCGACCTCACGGCGACCGTCCGCACCGCCGACCGCACCGGCATCGAGATGGAGGCGCTGACCGCCGTCGCCGTCGGCGCCCTGGCCCTCATCGACATGGTCAAGGCGGTCGACAAGCACGCCCGCATCACCGACGTGCGCGTCACCGCCAAGTCCGGCGGCCGCTCCGGGGACTGGTCCGAGTGACCTCCCCCTCGCGGCGGCGGGCCGTCGTCGTGACGGCGTCCACGCGGGCCGCCGCCGGCACCTACGCCGACCGCACGGGACCAGTCATCGTCGAGGCCCTGCGCGCGTGGGGCCTGGACACCCCGGACCCGGTGGTCGTCCCTGACGGTGACCCCGTGGGGGACGCCATACGGTCCGCCGTCGACGACGGAGTCGACCTCGTCGTCACCACAGGCGGGACGGGCCTGTCGCCGACCGACCGCACCCCCGAGGTGACCCGGGCGGTGATCGACCGCGAGGTGCCCGGCATCGCCGAGGCCATCCGCGGCGCCGGGCTGGCGCAGGGCATCCCCACCGCCTCGCTGTCCCGCGGCCTCGCCGGCCTCGCCGGCACGACCCTGGTCGTCAACCTCCCCGGGTCCCGCGGCGGGGTCGCCGACGGGCTGGGCGTGCTGGAGCAGGTCGTGCCGCACGCCCTCGACCAGGTGGGCGGGGGCGATCACTGATGGCGGCGTGGCCGGTGCGGCTCGAGGCGAGCCTGCCCGACGGGGGAGCGCTCGTGCTGCGCGGCCTGCGTCGCCGCGACCGCGCGGAGTGGCTCGAGCTGCGGCGCGCCAGCTGGGACTGGCTCAAGGAGTGGGAGCCGACCTTCCCGCGAGCGGGCCAGGAGGCCAAGCCCTTTCCCGAGTACGTCCGCCACCAGGCCCGCGAGGCGCGCGCCGGCCGGCAGCTCCCGTTCGCGGTCGAGGTGGACGGTCGGCTCTGCGGTGCGGTCAACCTCTCCCAGATCATGGAGGGCGCGCTGTGGGGCGCCACGGCGGGCTACTGGTGCGCGCCCACCCACGCCGGCCGGGGCATCGTGCCGCTGGCCCTGGCCACCGCCTGCGACTACGCCGTGGGGGAGCGCGGCCTGCACCGCATCGAGGTCAACATCCGCCCCGACAACACCAAGTCGCTCGCCGTCGTGCGCAAGCTCGGGTTCCGCGACGAGGGGCTGCGCGAGCACTACCTGCACATCGACGGCGCCTGGCGCGACCACCGGACCTTCGCCCTGACGACCGAGGACCTCCGCGGAGCGACCTTCACGGACCGGCTCAGGAGGGCATGATCCAGGGCAATCCGCCGACACACCCGCGCGGTTGAGCGTTCATCACCCGTCCCCCCTCTAACGTCGGGGACGTGCAGCCCTCCAGCCTCGTCTTCGTCGTCGTCATCGGGTTGTGGGCTGCCTATCTGACCCAGTCGTGGATGCGTCGTCGGGAGCACCTGCAGACCGCCCGATCCATCGAGCGCTACGCCGAGGCCCTCCGGGTCCTCGAGCGGCGCCCGGTCCTCGCCGAGCCCACCACCGCCCGGTCGTATGCCGTCAGCCCGCTGCGGGCCGGCGCCACCGCCACCGCGCCGACCGGCGCGACGCGTGCCACGCACGTGGCCGAGGACGCCGCCCCCGGCCGGCTCGCCCACCGCCTGCGGGGAGCCTCTCTCGGGGTCGCCGTGGCCGTGCTGGTCGCGCTCGTCGTGGTCACCGTCCTGCGACTGGTGCCCGTCTGGACCCCGGTCGTCGGCCTGGCGCTCGTCACCGCCGACCTGGCCTGGCTGCGCCACAGCGCCCGGCGTCGCCAGCCGCGCCTCGAGCTGCGTCGCACGGCCCCGGTCGCCTCGGCCGCCCCCGTCGGGCCCGCAGCTCCGGTCGCGTCCACCGTCCCGACCGCGTCCCCGGTCTCCGCTCCTGAGGCGCCGGTCGTGGAGGAGAGCCCCGAGCCCGCAGTGGCCCCCGTGGGTGCCACCCGGGTCGACGCTCCCTTCGACGTGCGCCAGTTCGACACCGTCGACGCGGCGCCCGCGCCGGTCGAGGTCGCCCTCGAGCCGCTCGAGCCCGGGCAGTGGCGTCCGACGCCGGTGCCTCGTCCGACCTACACCATGAAGCCCGCCGCGCCGCGGGCCACCCCGGCCCCGCTGCCGGTCGACGACGACGTGTTCGCCCCCATCGAGGTCGAGGACGAGTTCCTCGACGCCGCAGTGCCGTTGCGCAGCGCCGTCGGCGGGTGAGGATTGGGCCGACGCACCGCCTCGGTGGTACAGTCGGTCCTCGCCAGGGGCTGTGGCGCAGTTGGTAGCGCGTCTCGTTCGCAATGAGAAGGCCAGGGGTTCGAATCCCCTCAGCTCCACCGCACGCACAAGGCTCGAACCCTTGCCAAAGGCAAACGTTGGTTGAGGTTCGGGCCTTGTGTGCGTCTGCGGCCCAGGTCAAGGCGTGACGTCGACCTGCGGATCGAGGAGCATTTCGAAGGGCCGGTTGTGCTCGACGCGAGCTCTTCCCAACCCGCGATACTGAGACCGTCGCCCTTGAAAAGAGCGGCCGGTAGGCAACGAGCATCACCTCAAAGCCCACCACTCGACGGGGCTCTATCCGAGCAGGTCGTTCGCCCCTCGAAGAGGGCTGATCACTCGTGCGCTCAACTGGACAAGTGGTGTGTCGGCCCTCATGGGTGCGGAAACCCTCTCCTCCGGACGGAGATCGTCCGACCGTTCCGTACGTAGTTAACATGCGACCATGGTTGAATCTTCTGCGTTCGGGTCTCCGAAGCTCTCCGTGCAGCCCGACGTTCGCGTTCTCGGCGCCCGCGAACACAATCTGCAGGATGTCGACCTCACGGTGCCGCGCGATGCAACAGTCGTCTTCACCGGTGTGTCTGGCTCGGGAAAGTCCTCGCTGGCGTTCGGGACGCTGTACGCCGAGTCGCAGCGACGCTATCTGGAATCGGTCGCACCCTACGCCCGCCGCCTGATCGATCAGGCGGGAGTGCCCGATGTCGACTCGATCGCGGGGATGCCGCCGGCGGTCGCCCTGCAGCAGCAGCGCGGTGCCGGCAACGCACGATCGACCGTGGGCAGCATCACCACGTTGTCGAGCTTGATACGAATGCTGTACTCGAGGGCCGGGGACTATCCGGATGGGCAGCCGATGTTGTATGCGGAGGACTTCTCCGCGAACACGGTCCAAGGGGCCTGCTCGGAATGCCACGGCATCGGCCGCGTGTACACGGTGAACGAGCAGCAGATGGTCCCGGACCCATCGCTCACCATCCGCGAACGCGCCATAGCTTCCTGGCCGACCGCGTGGCACGGCCATCAGCTGCGCGACGTACTGGTTGCTCTTGGTTACGACGTCGATGTGCCGTGGCGGGACCTGCCGAAAGAGGACCGGGACTGGATCCTCTACACCGATGAGACCCCCTTCGTTCCGGTCCACTCCCGGCTCACCCTCTCTGAGTCCAGAGCTGCGATCGAGGCAGGCGTGGAGCCGAGCTACTCGGGCACGTTCGTCGGGGCTCGTCGGTACATTCTGGACACGTTCGCGAACACGAAAAGCGCCTCGATGAAGCGGCGCGTCGCGCAGTTTCTCATCGCTGCCATCTGCCCGGTCTGTGATGGCAAGCGGCTGAAGCCCGAGGCGCTGTCCGTCACGTTCGAAGGATTCGACATCGCCGAATTCTCCCGACTGCCGCTTCGGGAACTTGCCACGATCCTCTCGGGAGTCGTTGCACGCCTGGAGGAGCTCGGAGCCGCTTCTTCCGGCGCTGCCTCTCCGCGGGCGGCATCGCAGGAGCATGTCGCTGCTGGCGGTTCCTCGCCTGCCGCCGCGCCCGATGTGCGACCCACCCTGAGCCGAGCGCCAGAGAAGCGTGCCGCTGCGGTCCAGCTCGCATCAGGGGTGCTGCAGCGACTTCGTCCACTGGTCGATCTGGGGCTGGGCTACCTGTCGTTGAGCCGGACGACGCCGACGCTGTCGGGCGGCGAGCTGCAGCGGCTACGGCTCGCGACGCAACTCAGCTCTGATCTCTTCGGGGTGGTCTACGTCCTCGACGAACCCTCGGCGGGGCTGCATCCGCAGGACGTGACGGCGCTCCTCGGGATCCTCGACGGACTCAAGGGGAAAGGGAACAGCCTGTTCATCGTCGAGCACTCCGTGGCCGTGATGCGGCACGCGGACTGGTTGGTCGACATCGGCCCGGGCGCCGGTGAACACGGCGGCCGAGTGCTCTACAGCGGCCCGCCCGACGGGCTCGCCGATATCGAGGAGTCCGTGACACGCGGGTACCTCTTCGGTGGCCGCGGTCTCCCTCTTCGCACACCCCGTGAGGCACGCAGTTGGCTGTGCCTGGAGAACGTGACGCGGAACAACCTGCACGACCTCACAGTCGATATCCCATTGGGTGTCTTCACCGTGGTCACGGGCGTGTCCGGGTCCGGCAAGTCGAGTCTGGTCACCCAGGCGCTTCCGTCGCTGCTTGGCGATCGCCTTGGCCGGGCCGTCCCGGCCGATGACGAGCCGGTCAGCTACGAGTCACTCCTCGCGGATGCGCCGGGACGTCTCGATGGACGCGTCGCCGGGCCCGTCACCGGTGTACGCCGGCTGATCGTCATCGACCAGCGGCCCATCGGCCGGACGCCGCGGTCGAACGTCGCCACCTACACCGGGCTGTTCGACCACGTACGTCGTCGATTCGCAGATACCCCGGAAGCTCGTTCACGCGGGTACAAGCCCGGCCGATTCTCCTTCAATGTCGCCGGCGGGCGCTGCCCGACCTGCGAGGGCGAGGGATCGGTGATGGTCGAGCTCCTCTTCCTGCCTTCCGTGTACACCGAATGCCCCGACTGCCACGGCGCCCGATACGAGGCGTCAACGCTCGAGGTCACGTGGCGGGGGCGCACGATCGCTGACGTGTTGTCGATGAGCGTGGAGGAGGCGAACCTGTTCTTCGTGGGCGATGAGGAGATCACTCGATCCCTGGCCGCTTTGTCGGACGTTGGACTCGATTACCTCCGACTGGGTCAACCGGCAACGGAACTCTCGGGGGGTGAGGCCCAGCGCGTCAAGCTGGCGGCCGAGCTGCAGCGTGCGCAGCGTGGGGACACGCTGTACGTATTGGACGAGCCGACGTCCGGGCTCCACTGCGCCGACACGGATCGTCTGGTCGCGCATCTGCAGACGCTGGTCGATGCGGGCAACACGGTCGTCGCCGCGGAGCTGGACATGCGCGTTGTCGCGGTGGCCGATCACGTGATCGATCTTGGACCCGGCGCGGGCGACGCCGGCGGGACCGTGGTTGCAGCGGGTACGCCCGCCTACGTCGCGGACAAGGGCGTCGGTGCTTCCGCGGGCTACCTTGCCGCCGCACTGCAGGCAGCTACCAACGTGACCCCATTGTGACGAGTGTGTCGCTGTGCGATATGAACATCGCACAGCGACACACTCGACGAGGTCGGGGTTGGAACCTTCAGCAGTCCCAGAAGCTCGTCCGGACGCTCTGACCCCGCAGGCTCTGACCCCGCACGCTCCATCGCCACCGAGCATGACGAGATGCTCGGATCCCTGATCCGGGCCTCTCGTCAGCTCGGTGGCGCAGCTGGCCGACGGCGTGCCCGGGCCACCGCACCACCGGGCCCTCACGAGGACAGCAGGGCGATCAGGCCACCTGCCGTGCGTTCGTCGATCACCAGGTCCGACACCACGCCCGCGCGCAGCGCCCCCAGCGTCCCCTGGATCTTGTTGTCACCCGCCACCGCGCACAGCCTGCGGTTCACACGCCGCAGCTCTGCGGGGGAGGGCCCGGAGGCCCGGCGGTTGAGCGCGATCCCGGCATACGACCCGTCCACCCGCAGGAAGTGCGTGGCGACGTCGCCGACGACGTGCTGGTCGGCGAGCTCGCGCACCTCCTCGGGGCGCAGGTAGCCGGTGGAGTAGACCTGGCTGAGCAGCCGCCCGCGGAAGGCCCCGACGCTGAACACCGCGATGTCGCAGGTGCGCCGCAGCTCGAGGATCCGGCGCACGGATCCCTCACGCCACAGCGCCTCCTTGGTCTCGGCGAAGTCGAAGAACGCCGGGGCGGGGAAGTAGTAGAGCTCGGTGTCGTAGGCGCTCGCGAAGCGATCGAGCAGCTCGGTGGTGTAGCGGACCCCGGAGGTGCGGGCGTTGGCCGCGCCGTTGAGCTGCACGACCACCGACCCGGTGGTGGGGTGCGGCGCGAGATGCCCCGCGATGGCGGATGTGGTCGTGCCCCACGCGACCGCGAGGGTCATGTCGTCGCCCATCCACGAGTCCAGCAGGCCGGCGGCGCGCCGGGCCACGGCCTCGAGCCGCTGGGGATCACTGGCCGAGGACGACACGGGCACGACGTGCGCCTGCACCCCGAAGGCGTCGAGGAGGGTGCGCGCGGTGTGGTCGGTCGGCCCGTCGGGCGCCGCGACCGTGATGCGCACGATCCCCTCGTCCCGGGCCCAGCGCAGCAGCCGCGAGACGGTCGACCGCGAGACGCCGAGGTCACCGGCGATCATGTCCATGGTCTGGTCCTGCAGGTAGTACAGCTGCGCTGCTCGGTAAGCGGATTCACGATCGTTCACGAGCCTCGCCCCCTCCTGCACGTTCGTGCAGACCGCTTGAGCATACGTGCAGGGCGACGCATGCTCGATGCAGAGACCAAGATGCACCACGGGGTGCACCCACCGAGCCGCCGGTCGACACCGGCACAGAAAGGGTCGTGAGGACCATGGCCGCCACACCGATGACCTCCACCGCACTGTCCGCGACGAGCCGCGCCGATGCCCTCGAGGCGATGACGACCGGCGAGCCCCTGGACCTGCTCGTCGTCGGCGGCGGCGTCACCGGCGCGGGCATCGTGCTGGACGCCGCGAGCCGGGGCCTGCGCGTCGGCATCGTCGAGGCCGAGGACTGGGCCTCCGGCACCTCCCAGTGGTCCTCCAAGCTGGTCCACGGCGGCCTGCGCTACCTCTACCAGCTCAACTTCGCCCTCGTGGCCGAGGCCCTCAAGGAGCGCGGCCTGCTGCTCACGACCCTCGCCCCGCACCTGGTCAAGGCCCAGCCCTTCCTGTGGCCCCTCAAGCTGCCGGTCGTCGAGCGGTCCTACAGCGCCGTGGGGGTGGGGATGTACGACGCCCTCGCGCTCGTCGGGGCCAAGGGCACCAAGACCGTCCCGCTGCAGAAGCACTACACGCGCCAGGGCGCCCAGGAGCTCTTCCCCGACATCCGCGACGACGCGCTGACCGGCGCGATCCGCTTCTACGACGCCCGCGTCGACGACGCCCGCCTGGTCATCGACCTGGTCCGCACCGCCGCCGGGTATGGCGCGCTCGCGGCCACCCGCACGCGAGTCACCTCCTTCGTCAAGGACGACACGGGACGGGTCGTGGGTGCCGAGGTGCACGACGCCGAGGGCGACCGCGACCTGACGATCCGCGCGCACCGGGTGGTCGCCGCCGCCGGCGTCTGGACCGAGGACGTCGAGGCGATGTCGGGCTCCGACCAGGGCCTGAAGGTGCTGGCGTCCAAGGGGATCCACATCGTCGTGCCCAAGGAGCGGATCCAGGGGGAGACCGGGCTGTTCCTGCGCACCGAGAAGTCCGTGCTGTTCGTCATCCCCTGGGAGCGCTACTGGGTCATCGGCACGACCGACACCCCGTGGGAGCAGGACCTGCGCAACCCGGTGGCCACCGCCGAGGACATCGACTACGTCCTCGAGCAGGCCAACTCGGTGCTGGCCCGTCCCCTGACCCGCGACGACATCATCGGCACGTATGCCGGGCTGCGCCCCCTCCTGCAGCCCCACCGCGGCAGCGGCGGGTCCTCCACCAAGGTGTCCCGCGAGCACACCGTGGCCGAGGTCGCCCCGGGGCTGTGGTCGATCGCCGGCGGCAAGCTGACGACCTATCGCGTCATGGCCGAGGACGCCGTCGACGTCGCGCTGGGCGAGGAGGCGGCCGAGGCCAACCCGTCCGTCACCGAGCACACGCCGCTGGTCGGCGCGGCCGGGTTCGACGCCTACCGCCACCAGGCGCCGCGCATCGCCGCCGCCTACGGGTGGAGCGCCGAGCAGGTCGAGCACCTGCTGTCCCGCTACGGCGCAGAGCTCCCGGCCCTGCTGGCCCTCGTCGACGCCGACGCCTCCCTGGGGGAGCCGCTCACGACCGCGCCCGCCTACCTGCGGGTGGAGGCGGCGTTCGCCGTCACCCACGAGGGCGCCCTGCACCTCGAGGACATCCTCATGCACCGCATCCGGCTGCACTACGAGACCCGCGACCGGGGCGTCAGCGCTCTCGAAGAGATCGGCTCGATCGCCGCACCGCTGCTCGGCTGGGATGAGGACGACCTCGCGCGGGAGCAGGCGGCCTACCGCACCCGCGTGGCGGGCGAGGCCGCGGCGGAGCAGGAGCGGACCGACGCCGCCGCCTCCGCGGCCCGCGCCCAGGTCACCGGCGAGGCGCTGCCGGCCTCGTCCTGAGCGACCCGCTCGGCCTGACCGACCCGCTCGACCGCTAGAACAACCCACCCCCCGGGCGCCATCACCGTCCCGGCCGGGGCGACTGCAGGACAACGACGTTCACCAAGGAGTCACCCATGCCCATCTCGCTCACCGCTGCCCTCTCCGAGATGGCGATCGCCGCACCCCCCACCGAGCCCGTGCCGCTCGGTACGGTCTTCGCCCACGAGCTGCTGGGGACGATGATCCTCATCGTGCTCGGCGCGGGGGTGGTTGCCAACGCCCTGCTGCCCGACTCCAAGGGCAAGGGCGGCGGCAACCTGATGATCAACGTCGGGTGGGGCATCGGCGTGATGGCCGGCGTCTACGTCGCCTTCAAGTCGGGCGGGCACCTCAACCCCGCGGTGACCCTCGGCCTGTGGGCCAACGGCGCCGACTTCGCCCCCGGCGTCCCGGCCGGCGCCACGACCGCGCTCGTCTACATCGCCGCGCAGGTCCTCGGGGCCTTCCTCGGCGCGGTCCTGGCATGGCTGGCCTATCGCGACCACTTCGACCGGGAGGCCCCCGCCGGCGACAAGCTCGCGATCTTCTCGACCGGCCCGGCCATCCGCAGCTATGGCAACAACCTGATCACCGAGGTCATCGCGACCTTCGTGCTCGTCTTCGTCATCGTCACCTTCGGGCAGAACCCCGCCCAGCTCGGTCCGCTGCCCGTCACCCTGCTGGTCATCGGCATCGGCGCGAGCCTCGGCGGGCCCACCGGCTACGCCATCAACCCCGCCCGCGACCTCGGCCCCCGCATCGCCCACGCCCTGCTCCCGATCAAGGGCAAGGGTGGCAGCGACTGGGCCTATGCCTGGGTCCCTATCCTCGGACCCGTGCTCGGCGGCGTCCTCGCCGGTGTCGCCGCCACGGCGTTCGTCGGCTGATCGACATACAGTCAACCCAACTCACAAGGACGTGAAGGACAACTCATGAGCCCCAACACCCAAAAGTACGTCATGGCGATCGACCAGGGCACGACCAGCTCGCGCGCCATCCTCTTCGACCACTCGGGCCAGATCGTGAGCACCGGCCAGCTCGAGCACGAGCAGATCTTCCCCCGGGCCGGGTGGGTGGAGCACGACCCCAAGGAGATCTGGCGCAACGTCCGGCAGGCCGTGGCCCAGTGCCTCGCCGCCTCCAAGGACATCAACAGCAGCAACATCGCCGCCGTCGGCATCACCAACCAGCGCGAGACGGCGGTCGTGTGGGACAAGACCACCGGCGAGCCCGTCTACAACGCGATCGTCTGGCAGGACACCCGCACCGACAAGATCTGCGACGAGCTCGCCCAGGGCGACGACGACCGCTTCAAGGAGCGGTGCGGCCTGCCGCTGGCGACCTACTTCGCGGGGCCCAAGGTCAGGTGGATCCTCGACAACGTCGACGGCGCCCGTGACAAGGCCGAGCGCGGCGACCTGCTGCTCGGCACCACCGACTCCTGGGTGGTGTGGAACATGACCGGCGGCGTCGAGGGCGGCATCCACGTCACCGACGTCACCAACGCCAGCCGCACGATGCTGATGAACCTCGACACCCTCGACTGGAACGAGGACATCTGCGCCGAGATGGGCATCCCCATGTCGATGCTCCCCGAGATCAAGAGCTCCTCGGAGGTCTACGGCGAGGGTCGCGAGGGCGGCTTCCTCGTCGGCGTGCCGATCGCCGGCATCCTCGGGGACCAGCAGGCGGCGACCTTCGGGCAGGCGTGCTTCGAGCGCGGCATGGCCAAGAACACCTACGGCACCGGCTGCTTCATGCTCATGAACACCGGCGAGGAGGTCATCCACTCGCGCAACGGCCTGCTGACCACCGTCTGCTACAAGATCGGCGACAACAAGCCCGTCTACGCCCTCGAGGGGTCGATCGCCGTGGCCGGCTCGCTCGTGCAGTGGGTCCGTGACAACCTCGGGCTGATCAAGGATGCCGCCGAGATCGAGACGCTCGCCACCACCGTCGACGACAACGGCGGCGCGTACTTCGTCCCGGCGTTCTCGGGGCTGTTCGCGCCGTACTGGAAGGACGACGCCCGCGGCGCCCTCGTGGGCCTGACGCGCTACGTCAACAAGGGGCACATCGCCCGCGCCGTGATCGAGTCCACGGCGTTCCAGACCCGTGAGGTCGCCGAGGCGATGGCTGCCGACGCCAAAGACGCCGACATCGAGCTCACCGAGCTCAAGGTCGATGGCGGGATGACGGCCAACGAGACCCTCATGCAGTTCCAGGCCGACCAGCTCGGCGTGGCCGTCGTCCGGCCGCAGGTGTCGGAGACGACTGCCCTCGGTGCGGCCTACGCGGCCGGGATCGCCGTGGGCTACTGGGACGGCGAGCAGGACGTCATCGACAACTGGGCCGAGGACGTGCGGTGGGAGCCCCAGGTCGACGAGGACGAGCGCGAGCGCACCTATCGCCTGTGGAAGAAGGCCGTGACCCGGACCTTCGACTGGGTCGACGACGACGTGCGCTGACCGAGCGTCTCGCGATCCGGCTCCGGCCGTATGCCGGGAGGGCCCCACCCCACGAGGCGGTGGGGCCCTCCCGGCATACGAGGGGTGTGTCTGGCAGGGTGGCCCCATGGGGGAGATGATCGACGAACCGACCGACCTGGCCGCCGCGCTGAGGGAGCCGGAGCACCGGCCGAGCCCGCGGGCCAAGGTGCTGTGGCTGATCCACTCGGTGCTGGGATCGGTGCCGTTCCTGGTGGCGGTGGGCGCGTGGTGGTGGTTCGACGAGGAGCGCCGCACCTGGTCGACGTGGGCACTGGTCGCGCTGGCGGTGATCACCCTCGTCGACATGGTGGTCGTCCCGCGCTGGCGCTACGCCGTGCACCGCTGGGAGTGCAGCCCGACCGCGGTGTTCACTCGCACGGGGTGGTGGACGCAGGAACGCCGCGTCGCCCCCATCTCGCGGGTGCAGACCGTCGACCTCGAGCGCGGACCGATCGCGCGGATGCTCGGGCTGGCCACCGTGACGGTGACCACGGCATCCTCCGCGGGGGCGGTCGAGCTGGAGGGGCTGGACCTGGCGACGGCGGAGCGCGTGGTGGCCGACCTGACCCGCATCACCGACCAGACGCCGGGGGACGCGACGTGAGCGACCCGACCGAGCGGACCGAGCCTGTCGAGCGCACGCCGACCGAGCGGACCGAGCCTGTCGAGCGCACGCCGACCGAGCGGACCGAGCCTGTCGAGCGCACGCCGACCGAGCGCGTCGAGACCGAGCGCGTCGAGACCGAGCGCGCCGAGACCGATCTGCAGGGCGGGCCGCCCGAGATCCCGTGGCGTCGGCTGAGCGCGCGGATGCTGCTGATCCACCCGCTGCGCAGCCTCAAGGAGCTGCTCCCCGCCGTGCTGCCGGCCTTGATCGTCGGCAACACGCGGTCCGACGGCGGCAACCATTGGTGGAACCTTGGCATCGGCGCCCTCGTGCTCCTCATCGCCGTCATCACCTGGGCGACCACGCGCTACCGCATCGCCGACGGACGCGTGCAGCAGCGCAAGGGGCTGCTCAAGCGCGAGACCCTCACGGTGCCCATCGACCGGGTGCGGTCGGTGGACCTGCAGGCGTCGCCGCTGCACCGGATCCTCGGGCTGTCGACCGCGCGGGTCGGCACGGGGGTGGCGGGGGGCAAGCCGCTGGTCCTCGACGGCCTGACGTCCGCCGAG
This sequence comes from Arsenicicoccus sp. UBA6765, assembly GCF_002453335.1. Classification (NCBI taxonomy): domain Bacteria; kingdom Bacillati; phylum Actinomycetota; class Actinomycetes; order Micrococcales; family Intrasporangiaceae; genus Arsenicicoccus; species Arsenicicoccus sp. UBA6765. Next base: position 181,840 of record NZ_DKGR01000063.1, on the reverse strand, counting down.
GCCGCGACGCTGCGCGCCGAGCTGCTGGTGCACCGCGGCTCGATCCAGGAGACGGAGGCGGCTGCCGCCGGGGCGGCCGTCGAGGGAGGCAGGGCCGCGGGACCGTCATCCGCAGGGTCGACGGCGGACGGGACGACGACTCACGTCACCGATGGCGAGCCAGGCGGCGTGCCGTCAGCGCCCGACGCGCTGCCCGGCACCCAGGGCGTGCCCGTCGCGCCCGAGCCCGAGGTGCTGTCGCGCTTCGACGCCCGGTGGGTGCGCTACGCGCCGCTGTCGACCAGCGGGCTGCTGATCGCCCTGGCCATCATCGGCTTCGCCGGGCAGCTGAGCGGGCAGGTGCTGAGCGACGAGATCGTGGCGCAGGTGACGAGCGCGTCGGAGCGCTACGGCGTGGTGGCGCTCGTGGCGGCTGCGGCCGCCGTGGCGGTGGTGTTCGTGCTGGTCTGCGCGGTGGTGGCCTACGTCCTCGCCTACTGGGGGCACACGGTGACGCGCGAGGGCGACCGGCTGCACATCACGCGCGGCCTGCTCACCGTGCGGTCGACGACGCTGGATCTCGGCCGGCTGCGGGGCGTCGCCATGGGGGAGAGCCTGCTGATCCGGGCGGCCCGGGGCGCCAGTCTCAAGGCCGTGACCACCGGCATCGGCGGGGATGGGGCTGACGAGGGCGTCGGCTCGAGCTCGGGCTCCGGCCTGCTGCCCCCGGCGCCCCGCCGCGACGTGCACGAGCTCGCGACCCGGCTGCTGGGCGAGGACCGGCTCGGCGTCCCGCTGCGCAGCCACGGTCCGGCCGCTCGGCGCCGCCGCTGGAGCCGGGCCCTGCAGGCGGGCGTCGCGCTGATCCTGCCGTCGCTCGTGCTGGTGCTGTGGCTGGGGTGGTCGTGGTGGTGGGTGGCCCCGTTCGCCATACCTCTGCTCCTGGCTCCCGGGCTCGCCGAGGACCGCTGGCACAACCTGGGGCACGCCGTCCTCGGCCGGCCGGGCGAGCCGCGGCAGCTGGTCACGCGCATGGGCAGCCTGCACCGGCGCACGGTCGCGCTCGACGCCGACGGCATCATCGGGTGGACGGTGCGCGAGACCTTCTGGCAGCGGCGGGTGGGGGTCGCGACGCTGGTGGCGGCGACGGCGGCGGGGTCGCAGCACTACGACGTGGTGGACGTGCCGACGGACCGGGCGTGGGAGATCGTGACGGACGAGCTGCCGCTCGGCCTGGACCAGACCCGCCGGGGGTAAAGGCATCAGCCTGGCGAACGAAGGCCGGTCGATGCCTCTACCGGGGGTAGGTCAGATCCAGGAGGGGAACCACATGCGGAGCTGCCAGTCGGCGTACGGGATCACCTGGGCGGTGTAGACCGGCCAGAAGAACACGAAGCACGCCACGCACAGCGCCACGAAGGTCCCCGCGACGGTCAGGCCGGTGCGCCGCCGCGCGTCCGAGGCCTCCGGCCGCCCGATCACGAGGCCCAGCAGATAGGTCACGGCCAGCACGAGATAGGGCACGAACACCACGGCGTAGAACGTGAAGATCGTGCGGTCCTGGTACAGGAACCACGGCAGGTAGCCCGCCGCCACCGACACGACGATCGCGCCGGCCCGCCAGTCGCGCCGCAGCAGCCACATCACGATCAGCACGACCAGGGCCGCGACCGCCGTCCACCACAGCAGGGGCGTGCCGACCGACGTGATCGCCTTGGCGCAGGAGTCGACGGTGCAGCCCTGCTCGCCGCGCTTGGGGTTCTGCCAGTAGAAGGACGTCGGTCGGCCCTGCAGGAGCCACGACCAGGGGTTGGACATGTAGGGGTGGGAGGCGGTGATCGAGCGCGCCGACGTGAACATGTCCTGGTGGTAGTGCAGCAGCGAGCGCAGCGCCCCGGGCACCCAGCTCCACAGCGGGTCGGCGGGGTGCGTGTCGGCCCAGTGCCGGCCGTAGCCGTTGTCGCTGCGGAGCCAGCCGGTCCAGCCCGCGAGGTAGGTGCTGACGATGATCGTCGTCATGGAGAAGAACGCGGTCACCCCGTCGACGAGGATCCCGTTGCGGGCCCAGTTGACCTCGCCGATCGCCCGCCGCGCCGACAGGTCCCAGGCGACGGTGAGCAGGCCGAACGCCGCGAAGTAGAACCCGCCGGACCACTTGGTCCCGATGGCCAGCCCGAGGCAGAGGGCGGCCACGAGCCGCCACGGCCGTATGCCGAGGCCGATGCGTCCGTAGGTGACGTCACGCCCCTGGGCGACCAGGGCGGCCGCCCGGTCGGCGAGCCGGCGGCGGGAGTGCTCGCGATCCGCCACCAGCGCGCAGAACGCCGCCAGCACCCAGAAGGACAGGATCATGTCGAGCAGCGAGGTCCGCGAGTGCACGAAGTGGTGGCCCTCGGTGGCCAGCAGGATCGCCGCGACCACCCCGAGCAGGGTGGAGCGGAACATCCGGCGGGCGACCAGCCCGATCATGAGGATCGACAGGGTGCCCATCAGCGCGACGGTGAAGCGCCACCCGAAGGAGCTGGTGGGGCCGAAGATCATCTCGCCGAGGGCGATGCACCACTTGCCGAGGGGCGGGTGCACGACGAAGTTGCCGGCGGTGCCGAAGACGTCGGTGGTGCCGTTGGTGAACGGCACGTCGTGGCTGGTGATCGAGGACTTGGGCGTCAGCTCCACGCCGCCCTTGAGCAGGCCGACCCCGTCCTTGACGTAGTACGTCTCGTCGAAGATCAGCTCGTGCGGACGGCCGACGTCCCAGAAGCGCAGCACGCCTCCGACCACGGTGACGAGGCCGATGAGCAGCCAGGCGCGGAGGGTGTCGGTGAGCGGCCGGCCGAGGAGTCGCTCCCGCAGCCGCAGGGCGAGGTCGGTCGGTGGCGTCACGCGCCTCATCGTAGGTGCACGAGGGTGCGATGATCGATGCGTGACACCTTCAGCCGACCCCACGCGCGACCTCCGTCGTTTCGCCTGGCTCTCGATCGCAGCGGCCATCGCGACCATCACCCTCAAGTCCGGAGCCTGGTTGCTCACCGGCTCCGTGGGTCTGCTGTCGGACGCCGCCGAGTCCATCGTCAACCTCGTCGCCGCCGTGGTCGCGCTCGTCGCCCTCACGGTGGCGGGGCGGCCGGCCGACGACGACCACCACTTCGGGCACGCCAAGGCGGAGTACTTCTCGGCGGCCGTCGAGGGCCTGATGATCTTCGTCGCCGCCGCGGTGATCCTCGTGACCGCGGTCGAGCGCTTCCTGCACCCGCAGCCGATCGACAACGTCGGGGTCGGCCTGGCCGTCTCGGTCGTGGCCTCGGTGATCAACGGGCTCGTGGCGATGGTGCTGGTGCGGGCCGGTCGCAAGCACGACTCGATCACCCTGCGCGCCGACGGCCAGCACCTGCTGACCGACGTGTGGACCTCCGTCGGGGTGGTGGCGGGTGTCCTGCTCGTCGCCCTGACGGGGTGGCAGCGCCTGGACCCGATCGTCGCCTTCCTCGTCGGCATCAACATCGTCCTGACCGGGGTGCGCCTGCTGCGCGAGTCCGTCGGCGGCCTGATGGACACGGCGCTGCCGGAGGAGCGGCACCGCGAGATCGCCTCGGCCCTGCTGCCGTTCGCGTCCGAGGAGGTCGACTTCCACGGACTCCGCACCCGCAAGTCCGGTCACCACGAGTTCGCCGAGCTGCACCTGCTCGTGCCCGGCCACTGGACCGTGCGGCGCGGCCACGACCTCACCGAGGACGTCGAGCAGCGCCTGCGCGCGACGATGCCCGAGCTGCGGGTCGTCATCCACCTCGAGCCCCTCGAGGACCCGCGGTCCTACGACGGCATGCCGGTGGAGCTGCCCGAGCTGCTCGAGGAGCCCGGGCGGCGGACCGACCTGGGGCGGGAGCGGTTCGTATGACGCCCGCAGCCGCCTCCCCTCGCAGCGGTTCCGCCGGGGACGGGGTGCTCGTCCTCGCCGCCACCCCGATCGGCGACCCGCGCGACGCCGCCCCGCGCCTGGCCGCCGAGCTGACCGACGCCGACGTCGTGGCCGCGGAGGACACCCGCCGCCTGCACCGCCTGTGCACGGCCCTCGGCGTCCAGCCGCGCGGTTCCGTCCTCAGCTATCACGAGCACAACGAGGCGTCCCGCACGCCCGACCTGCTGGCCCGGCTCGAGGCGGGGGAGCGGGTGCTCGTGGTGACCGACGCGGGCATGCCGTCGGTGTCCGACCCCGGCTACCGGCTGGTGGCGGCCGCGGTCGAGGCGGACGTCCGCGTGACCTGCGTGCCGGGACCGAGCGCGGTGCTGATGGCCCTGGCCGTGTCCGGGCTGCCCGTCGACCGGTTCTGCTTCGAGGGCTTCCTCGCCCGCAAGGCCGGGGAGCGCGCCCGTCACCTGGCCGAGCTCGTCGGCGAGCGCCGCACGATGATCTTCTTCGAGGCCCCGCACCGGCTCGACGCCAGCCTCGCGGCCATGGCCGAGGCCTTCGGCGGCGACCGGCGCGCGGCGGTGTGCCGCGAGCTGACCAAGACCTACGAGGAGGTCGTCCGCGGCCCCCTCGACGAGCTGGTCGAGTGGGCGCGCGGCGAGGTGCGCGGCGAGATCACCGTGGTCGTCGAGGGCGCGCCGGCCGTGGCCGTGCGGGCCGAGGACGCGGTGGCGCTGGTGCTCGAGCGCGTGGCCGCCGGCGAGCGCCTCAAGGACGCGTGCACCGCGGTCGCCGCGCAGACCGGCGCGGCCAAGAAGGCGCTCTACGACGAGGCGCTGCGCGCCCGGCATACGGACCGTAGTCCCACGGGGCGAGACCTGCCGTCCGGGGCCTCGGTGAGGTGGGTCACGAAGGGCACCCTAAGCAGGGGAGACGTCAACGCAGCGTGCACCGCGATCGTTCCCGATCCGTGCTCTATCAGGGCGCGCCCCGGTCGGGCCCGTGCTGCGGCGAAGGGGTAAGTTTCACCCGTGGCTACTTCGACACTTCCCGCGAGGCAGGACACGTCGCGGCGCAGCAGCATCACCATGAAGGTCATCATGGCGATCTCGGGTCTGTTCCTCGTGTTCTTCGTCCTCTTTCACATGTACGGCAACCTCAAGCTGTTCGCGGGCCAGGCGGCCTTCGACGAGTACGCGCACCACCTGCGCACGATGTTCATGCCGATCCTCCCGCACTCGGGCTTCCTGTGGATCCTCCGGCTCACCCTGCTCGTCGCCGTCGTGGCGCACGTCTGGGCCGCGATCCAGCTGACCGGCCGGGCCCACGCGGCGCGCAAGGACCGGTATGCCGTCAAGCGCACCGTCCGCGCGACGCTGGCGTCCCGCACGATGCGCTGGGGCGGCGTGGCCCTCGTCGTCTTCATCGTCTGGCACCTGCTGCACTTCACGATCGCCAAGATCAACGTCAACAGCGGCTACTCCGAGGCCGACCTCATGGTCGGTGGCCACGAGAGCCCGTTCCTGCTGACGTTCGCCGCGTTCAGCACCTGGTGGATGACGCTGCTCTACCTCCTCGCCATGGTCGCGCTGGGGATGCACCTGCGTCACGGGATCTACAGCTCGATCCAGACGCTGGGCGGCACCAACACCAAGAAGGCCAACCGCACCGCCAACCTCGTCGCGATCGCCCTCGCGCTGGTGATCGCCGTCGGGTTCGCCGTGCCGCCGCTGGCCATCGTCCTCGGCATCATCGGGAAGTAGGACCTGAAGACCCATGACTGACAACCTGATCCACGGCATCTACCGCGAGGGCGAGCCGATCCAGGACACGGCGGCGCCCAAGGGCCCGATCGAGTCGCGCTGGACCCGCCACAAGTTCGAGACCAAGCTCGTCAACCCGGCCAACCGCCGCAAGCTCGACGTGATCATCGTCGGCACCGGCCTGGCCGGCGGCGCCGCCGCCGCCACGCTCGGCGAGGCCGGCTACAACGTCAAGGCGTTCTGCTACCAGGACAGCCCGCGCCGGGCCCACTCGATCGCCGCGCAGGGTGGCATCAACGCCGCCAAGAACTACAAGGAGGACGGCGACTCCGTGTACCGCCTCTTCTACGACACGGTCAAGGGTGGTGACTACCGCTCCCGCGAGTCCAACGTCTACCGCCTGGCCGAGGTGTCGGCGGCCATCATCGACCAGTGCGTGGCCCAGGGCGTGCCCTTCGCCCGCGAGTACGGCGGCCTGCTGGACAACCGCTCCTTCGGTGGCGTGCAGGTGTCCCGCACCTTCTACGCCCGCGGCCAGACCGGCCAGCAGCTGCTGATCGGCGCCTACCAGGCGCTCGAGCGTCAGGTCGCCGCCGGCGCGGTCAAGCAGTTCACCCGCCACGAGATGGTCGAGCTGATCGTCGTCGACGGCCGCGCCCGCGGGATCATCGCCCGCGACATGGTCACCGGCGAGCTCGAGACCCACCTGGCCGACGCGGTGGTCCTGGCCTCCGGCGGCTACGGCAACGTCTTCTTCCTGTCGACCAACGCCATGGGCTGCAACGTCACGGCGACCTGGCGCGCGCACCGCAAGGGCGCGCTGTTCGCCAACCCCTGCTACACGCAGATCCACCCGACCTGCATCCCGCAGCACGGCGACAAGCAGTCCAAGCTGACGCTGATGTCGGAGTCCCTGCGCAACGACGGCCGCATCTGGGTGCCCAAGCGCGCCGAGGACTGCGACAAGGACCCGCGCCAGATCCCCGAGGAGGACCGCGACTACTACCTGGAGCGGATCTACCCCTCCTTCGGCAACCTGGTGCCTCGCGACATCGCCTCCCGCCAGGCCAAGAACATGTGCGACGAGGGTCGTGGCGTGGGCCCGGCCATCGCCGAGGTCGGTCCGGACGGCGAGGAGCGCCAGGTGCGCCGCGGCGTCTACCTCGACTTCGCCGAGGCGATCTCGCGCATGGGCCAGGACGCGGTGTCCTCCAAGTACGGCAACCTGTTCGACATGTACGCGCGGATCACGGGGGACAACCCCTACGAGACGCCGATGCGCATCTACCCGGCCGTGCACTACACGATGGGTGGCCTGTGGGTCGACTACGACCTGCAGTCCAACATCCCGGGCCTGTTCGTGGCCGGCGAGGCCAACTTCTCCGACCACGGCGCCAACCGCCTGGGCGCCTCGGCGCTCATGCAGGGCCTGTCGGACGGCTACTTCGTCCTGCCCAACACGATCCGCGACTACCTCGCGGCCGGCCCGTTCCCCAAGGTCGACGCCGACGACAGCGCCGTGGCCGAGGCCGAGCGCTCCGTCAGGGACCGCATCGAGCACTTCCTCACGATCAACGGCACGCGGTCGGTGGACTCCTTCCACCGCGCGCTGGGCTCGATCATGTGGGAGTACTGCGGCATGTCCCGCACCGAGGAGGGCCTCAAGAAGGCCATCGGCATGATCCGCGACCTGCGCGCCGAGTTCTGGCGCGACGTGCGGGTCCTCGGCGAGGGCGACCGGCTCAACCAGGAGCTCGAGAAGGCCGGCCGCGTGGCCGACTTCCTGGAGCTCGGTGAGCTCATGTGCATCGACGCCCTGCACCGGCGCGAGTCCTGCGGTGGTCACTTCCGCGAGGAGTCGCAGACCGAGGAGGGCGAGGCCCTGCGCCACGACGACGAGTTCGCCTACGTCGGCGCGTGGGAGTGGGGCGGCCAGGACGGCGCCCCGACCCTGCACAAGGAAGACCTCGTGTACGAGTTCATCGAGCTGAAGCAGCGGAGCTACAAGTGAGAATCACCCTGAAGATCTGGCGCCAGGCGGGCCCCGCCGCCAAGGGCGCGCTGGCGACCTATCAGCTCGACGACATCTCCGAGGACATGTCCTTCCTCGAGGTGCTCGACGTGCTCAACGAGACCCTGATCGCCTCCGGCGAGGAGCCGGTTGCCTTCGACAGCGACTGTCGCGAGGGCATCTGCGGGCAGTGCGGCGTGGTCATCAACGGCCAGCCCCACGGCCCGGAGGTCACCACCTCCTGCCAGCTGCACATGCGGTCCTTCTCCGACGGCGCCGAGCTGACGGTCGAGCCGTGGCGCGCCACGGCCTTCCCCGTGATCCGCGACCTCGTCGTGGACCGCTCGGCGTTCGACCGGATCATCCAGGCGGGCGGCTTCATCGGCGCCAACACCGGGTCGGCCCCCGAGGCCCACTCGGTGCCGGTCCAGAAGCGCAAGGCCGACCGGGCGTTCGAGGCGGCGGCGTGCATCGGGTGCGGCGCCTGCGTCGCGGCCTGCCCCAACGCCTCCGGCATGCTCTTCATGGGCGCCAAGGTCACGCACCTCGGCGAGCTGCCGCAGGGCCAGCCCGAGCGCTGGTCCCGCGTCGCCGCGATGGTCAAGCAGCACGACGCCGAGGGCTTCGGCGGCTGCACCAACATCGGCGAGTGCTCCGCGGCCTGTCCCAAGGAGATCCCGCAGGACGTCATCTCGACGCTCAACGCGGACTTCCGCAAGAGCAAGGGCGGCAAGCGCTGACCACGCGCGCCTCGCCCGCACCACCGCGTGCGTCGTCCCCCCGGTAGCCACCGGGACGGCACACGCCCGACGGCCCGTCCTCCCCCTGCCGGGGGAGCGGCGGGCCGTCGGCGTTCCGGCGCCGGTGGCGCCCGCGAGCGCCGGTGGCAGCCGCCAGCGCCCGTGGCATGCTGCAGCTCACCACGGACACCGGCCGGACCCACCGGGGAGGTGCGGCGCCACGGACGACGGTCGACACCGCTGGCGCAGGCCGTCCTGGCCGGTGCACAACCCGACCCGCAGGGCAGCACGTGCGGCGCGCCCTCGCCCCTCGCCCCTCGCCCGCTCGTGCCGGCTGCCGCTCGGCGGACTACGGTTGCGCCCATGGACCAGACCTACCCGAGGCAGTCACATCGACCGGCCTTCGCACCCCAGGCTGACGTGACTACCTCGGGCAGGTCCGTCGTCGCGGTGCTCAACGGCCCCAACCTCAACCTCCTCGGCACCCGCAACCCCGAGGTCTACGGCCGCGACACCCTCGCCGACGTCGAGCGGCGGTGCGAGGAGCGGGCAGCGTCATACGGCCTGGTCGCCGACTGCCGCCAGTCCAACCACGAGGGCGTCCTCATCGACTGGGTCCACGAGCTCCGCACGAGCTGCATCGGGCTGATCATCAACGCGGGCGGCTACACCCACACGAGCGTGGCCCTGCGCGACGCCCTCGAGACGGTCGAGGCGCCGGTCATCGAGGTGCACATCAGCGACATCCACGCGCGCGAGGAGTTCCGCCACCACTCCTACGTCGAGCAGGTCGCCGCCGCGCAGATCGCCGGCCACGGGATCGCGGGCTACGAGGAGGCGATCGACCTGGTCGCCCGGCTGGCCGGGGATCAGACCGACCAGCCCGTATGACGTCCCGCCCCGGCCCCACGCATGGGTCCTGACCAGCGGGCGACGGTGAGAGCGGCACCGGCGCGACCACTAGACTCGTGCCTCATGAGCAAGGTCCTGTCAGCAGTTGCCTGGCCGTACGCCAACGGCCCCCGTCACATCGGTCACGTCGCGGGCTTCGGTGTCCCCTCCGACGTCTTCAGCCGCTACATGCGGATGGCGGGCCACGACGTGCTGATGGTGTCCGGCACCGACGAGCACGGCACCCCGATCCTGGTGGCCGCCGACAACGCCGGGGTCACGGCGCAGGAGCTGGCCGACAAGAACAACGCGGTCATCGTGCAGGACCTCGTCGACCTGGGCCTGTCCTACGACCTGTTCACCCGCACCACGACGCGCAACCACTACTCCGTCGTGCAGGAGCTGTTCCGCGTCTGCCACGCCAACGGCTACATGGTCGAGGAGACCACCAAGGGCGCGATCTCCCCGAGCACGGGCCGCACCCTGCCCGACCGCTACGTCGAGGGCACCTGCCCGATCTGCGGCTTCCCCGACGCGCGGGGCGACCAGTGCGACAACTGCGGCAACCAGCTCGACCCGACCGAGCTGATCGACCCGCGGTCCAAGATCAACGGCGAGACGCCGCAGTTCGTGGAGACGCAGCACTTCTTCCTCGACCTGCCGTCGCTGGCCGAGGCGCTCAAGGTCTGGCTCGACGACCGCGAGGCGACCGGCACCTGGCGCCCCAACGTCATCAAGTTCTCCCAGAACCTCCTCAAGGACGTCCGTCCCCGCGCGATGACGCGCGACATCGACTGGGGCATCCCGGTGCCGCTGGACGGCTGGCGCGACCAGCGCACCAAGCGGCTCTACGTCTGGTTCGACGCGGTCATCGGCTACCTGTCGGCGAGCATCGAGTGGGCGCGGCGCGTGGGCGACGAGGAGCGCTGGCGCGAGTGGTGGAGCGAGGAGTCCGACGCCCGCTCCTACTACTTCCAGGGCAAGGACAACATCACCTTCCACTCCCAGATCTGGCCGGCCGAGCTGCTGGCCTACGCCGGTCGGGGCGCCAAGGGCGGCGAGCCCGGCGTGTTCGGCACCCCCACCCTCCCCACCGAGGTCGTCGCCAGCGAGTTCATGACGATGGAGGGCAAGCAGTTCTCGTCCTCGCGCGGCGTCGTGATCTACGTCGGGGACATGCTCAGCCGCTACCAGCCGGACGCGCTGCGCTACTTCATCTGCGCCGCCGGCCCGGAGAACCAGGACAGCGACTTCACCTGGGCGGAGTTCGTGCAGCGCACCAACTCCGAGCTCGTCGCCGGCTGGGGCAACCTGGTCAACCGCACGGCCAGCATGATCGCCAAGAGCTTCGGCGAGATCCCGGCGCCGGGGCCGCTGGAGCCGGTCGACCAGGACATCCTCGACGAGGTCGCGCGCGGGTTCGACACGGTCGGGGACCTCATCGCCCACCACCGCCAGAAGGCCGGCATCGCCGAGGCCATGCGGATCGTCGGCGAGGTCAACACCTATGTCTCGCGGACCGAGCCGTTCAAGCTCAAGGGCGAGGACCAGCGCGAGCGCCTCGGGACCGTCCTGCACACGCTGGCCCAGTGCGTCCACGACTGCAACACGATCCTCGCGCCGTTCCTGCCGCACGCGTCCAACCGCGTGTGGGCGACCTTCGGCGGCGAGGGCGAGTTCATGCCCATGCCGCGGATCGAGCACGTCGAGGACCTCGGGCCGGTCACCACGGCGGCGGTCGACCCCTCGATCGCCTCCGACGAGCTCCGCGTCTACCCGATCATCACGGGCGAGTACTCCTCGACCCCGCGCTGGGAGCGGCGTCCTGTCACGGTCGGCGCCCCGGTGGCCAAGCCCACCCCGGTCTTCGTCAAGCTCGACCCCTGCGTGGTCGAGGAGGAGATGGCCCGTATGACGGGCGCCTCCGGCGCCGACACGACCGCCGCCGACGCGACCGGTGACGTCGCGGCCGCCCCGGCGCAGGGCGGGGCCCAGGCATGACGGACGGCAGCGGCCACGGCGCCGGGCAGGACCGCGGCGCCCCGCCGCCCCTGCCCGACCCGCTGCCGCTGCCCGTCGTCGACAACCACACCCACGTCGACATCGCCCGCGACGGCGGTGACCGCCCCGACCTCACCGAGGTGATCCGCCAGGCGCGCAGCGTCGGCGTCGACCGCCTCGTGCAGATCGGGTGCGACCTCGCGGCGGCGCGCTGGACGGTCGAGACCGCGGTGACCCACCCCGCGGTCATCGGTGGCGTCGCGCTGCACCCCAACGAGGTCCCGCCCCTCGCGGCGCGGGGCGACCTGGCTTCGGCATACGCCGAGATCGAGCGACTGGCTCAGCACCCGCGGGTGCGGGTGGTGGGCGAGACGGGTCTCGACTACTTCCGCACGGGCCCGGAGGGGCAGGGCGTGCAGCACGAGTCCTTCCGCTGGCACATCGATCTCGCCAAGCGGCTCGGCAAGGCGCTGCAGATCCACGACCGCGACAGCCACGAGGACGTGCTGCGGATCCTCGCCGAGGAGGGCGCACCGCCGGTGACGGTGATGCACTGCTTCTCCGGCGACATCACGATGGCGCGCGAGTGCGTCGAGCGCGGCTACTACCTGTCGTTCGCGGGCACCGTGACCTTCAAGTCCGCCAAGTCGCTGCGCGACGCCCTGTCGATCGTGCCGCTGTCGCAGGTGCTGGTCGAGACCGACGCGCCCTACCTCACGCCGCACCCGCACCGCGGCGCGACCAACGCGCCCTACCTCGTCCCGGTCACGCTCCGCTCGATGGCGACCACGCTCAACGTCGACGTGCCGACCCTGTGCCGCGCCGTGTCGGACAACGCCGAGCGCATCTACGGAGGCTGGTCGTGACCGACGCCCCCGCCTCCGGCCTGCTCGGGCCGGTCCAGATCCGCGAGCTCGCCACCCGGCTCGGGGTGCGCCCCACCAAGCAGTGGGGCCAGAACTTCGTGCTCGACGCCAACACCGTCCGGCGCATCGTGCGGCTCGCCGGGGTGGGGCCGGACGACGTCGTCGTCGAGGTCGGGCCGGGCCTCGGGTCGCTGACCCTCGCGCTGCTGCCCGAGGTGCGCCAGGTCGTCGCGATCGAGGTCGACCCGGCGCTCGCCGCGGCCCTGCCGGACACCGTCGCCGCCACCAACCCCGCTGTCGCGCACAAGCTCTCGCTGGTGCAGGCCGACGCCCTCACGGTCCGGTCGCTGCCCGACCCGCAGCCGACGGCGCTCGTGGCCAACCTGCCCTACAACGTGTCGGTGCCCGTGGTCCTGAGCTTCCTCGAGGCCTTCCCGACGCTCGAGCGCGTGCTCGTCATGGTGCAGCTCGAGGTCGCCGAGCGTCTCGCGGCCGGGCCGGGGTCCAAGACCTTCGGCGTCCCCTCGCTCAAGGCGTCCTGGTACGCCGACGTCCGCCTCGTCGGCACCGTCGGCCGCACGGTCTTCTGGCCCGCCCCCAATGTCGACAGCGGCCTGGTCGAGCTGGTCCGCCGCCCGACGCCGGTCATCGAGGGCGACCAGCCCGAGCGCAGGGACGTGTTCCGCGTGATCGACGCGGCCTTCCTGCAGCGCCGCAAGACGCTGCGCGCGGCCCTCGGCGGGTGGGCCGGCTCCACGGCACGCTCCGAGGCGATCCTGCGCGCCGCCGGCGTCGACCCCCAGGCCCGCGGCGAGGCGCTCGACATCGAGGCATTCACCCGCGTCGCGGCGGCCGCCCGCACGGTCCCCGCGTGATCCGCCGTCACCTGCGCGTCCGGCCCGGGTGTGGGTAGGGTGCGAGACATGCCGTCCCTGCCCGAAGCCGTCACCGTGCGCGCCGCAGCCAAGGTCAACCTCGAGCTGCTGGTCGGTCCGCGCGACGCCTCGGGCTACCACGCCCTCGCGACGGTCTTTCAGGCCGTGAACCTGTATGACGACGTCACCGTCCGCCGCGCCCGGCGCTGCTCGCTGACCGTGGCCGGGCGCGACGCCGAGCACGTGCCCACCGACGAGTCCAACCTCGCCTGGCGCGCCGTCATCGCGGTCGGCGAGGGGCACCCCGTGGCGGGGCCCGTCGCCATCTCGATCGCCAAGGACATCCCGGTGGCCGGGGGTATGGCGGGCGGGTCGGCCGACGGCGCCGCGGCCCTCGTCGCCGCCGACGCGCTGTGGGGCGTGGGCCTCAGCCGCACCGAGCTGCACCGGCTGGCCGCCGGTCTCGGGGCGGACGTGCCGTTCTCGGTCCTCGGGGGCACGGCCATCGGCACGGGGCGCGGCGACGAGCTGGCGCCGGCCATGGCGCGCGGCAGCTATCACTGGGTCTTCGCGTTCAGCGACGAGGGACTCTCCACGCCGCGGGTGTTCGCCGAGCTCGATCGGCTGCGCGCCGAGCGGGGCGAGGACGCGTCAGCGCCGGCTCAGCAGCAGCCCGAGCCGGAGGTCTCCACCGCGATGATGACCGCGCTGCTCTCCGGCGACGCCGAGGCCGTTGGCCAGGCCATGCACAACGACCTGCAGGAGGCCGCGCTGTCCCTGCAGCCCCGCCTCGTCGACACCCTCGCCATCGGCCAGGAGTGCGGCGCCCTCGGCGGCATCGTCAGCGGCAGCGGCCCGACCTGCGCCTTCCTCGCGGCCTCGCACGAGCACGCGCTCGACCTGGCCGTCGCGCTGACCGCGTCGGGCGTGGCCTCCGACGTGCGCCGCGCCCAGGGCCCGGTCCCCGGTGCCCGACTCATCCACCCCGGCAAGGAGCAGTGACCAGCAGGTGGCCAACCTCGTCTCCGTCGAGCACGCGACCCTCGCGCTCGGCACGACGCTCGTCCTCGACGACGTGTCCCTCGGCGTCAGCTCCGGCACGCGCATCGGCATCGTCGGCCGCAACGGCGGCGGCAAGTCCACCCTGCTCAAGGTGCTCGCCGGACGTCTGCCCGTCGACGACGGTCGGGTGGCCCACACCGGTGGCCTGACCGTCGGGATGCTGAGCCAGGACGACACCCTGGACCCGACGCACACCGTGCGCGAGGCCGTGCTCGGGGGCCTGGCCGAGCACGAGTGGGCGGGCGACGCGCGCGTCCGGGACGTCCTCGACGGGCTGCTCGGCGGCGTCGCGGCGACCAACGTCGGTGGCCTGGACGCGATCGTCGGCCCGATGTCCGGTGGCGAGCGTCGCCGCCTGGCCCTGGCCGCCCTGCTCGTCGCCGACCCCGACCTGCTCATGCTGGACGAGCCGACCAACCACCTCGACGTCGAGGGCGTCGCCTGGCTCGCCCGACACCTGTCGACCCGTCGCACCCGCGCCGACAGCGCGCTCGTCACCATCACCCACGACCGGTGGTTCCTCGACGCCGTGGCCACCGACACGTGGGAGGTCGTCGACGGCACCGTCAACGCCTACGAGGGTGGCTACGCGGCCTTCGTCCTCGCCAAGGCCGAGCGCTCGCGCGTCGCCGCCGTCACCGAGGAGCGCCGCAACAACCTGCTCCGCAAGGAGCTGGCCTGGCTGCGCCGCGGTGCGCCGGCCCGCACCTCCAAGCCGCGCTTCCGGATCGAGGCGGCCAACCAGCTGATCGAGAACGAGCCGCCGCCCCGCGACGACGTCTCCCTCATGCGCTTCGCCACGACACGGCTCGGCAAGGACGTCATCGACCTCGAGGACGCGTCGGTCCGGCTGGGGGACAAGCAGATCCTCGACGACGTGACCTGGCGCCTCGGACCGGGCGACCGCATCGGCATCGTCGGCGTCAACGGCGCCGGCAAGTCGACCCTGCTGCGCGTCGTCACCGGCGACCTGCCCCTGGACGCGGGACGCCGCAAGCAGGGCAAGACCGTCGCGATGGCCTTCCTGTCCCAGGAGGTGCGCGAGCTCGAGCGGTTCGCCGACTGGCGGGTCATCGAGGCGATCGAGGACGTCAAGAAGTTCACGATGCTCGGCGGCAAGGAGGTCAGCGCCTCGTCTCTCGCCAAGCAGCTCGGCTTCACCGGTCAGCGCCAGCAGACCCGCGTCGCCTCCCTGTCCGGAGGCGAGCGCCGCCGCCTGCAGCTGCTGCGCCTGCTCATGGCCGAGCCCAACGTCCTGCTCCTCGACGAGCCCACCAACGACCTCGACATCGAGACCCTCCAGTCCCTGGAGGACGTCCTCGACGGCTGGGCCGGCACCCTGCTCGTCGTCTCCCACGACCGCTACCTGCTGGAGCGCATGTGCGACCAGCAGATCGCGCTGCTCGGCGACGGTCGCCTCCGTGAGCTGCCCGGCGGCGTCGAGCAATACCTTGAGCTGTATGCCGCCCAGCAGGCCGCCCGCTCGCGGGGACCGGCCAACCCGGCGACCCCGACGGGCGCGGTCTCCCACGACGGCGGCGGCGGGTCGGCCTACTCCGCCGCCGAGGTCCGCGAGGCGCGCAAGGAGATGGGCCGCCTCGAGCGCCAGATCGCGCGGCTCGAGTCCGAGCAGACCCGGCTCCACGACGACATGGTGGCCCGCGCCACCGACGCGTCAGCGGTGCGTGAGCTCGACATCCGGCTGCGCGAGGTCGTCGACCAGCGCGAGGAGCTCGAGATGGCCTGGCTCGAGGCCGCCGAGATCGCCGACTGACCACCACCCCTCCACCACCGGCGCGGGGATCCCGCCCGTCCACGCGTCAGCGTTCGTGAGCTGGGAGCTCAGTTCGGGTCGTCCGGAGGTGCGCGGGCGGCGATTTGTGAGCTGGGAGCTCACGAACGGTCGTCCGGAGGGTGCGTGGGCGGCACTTTGTGAGCTGGGAGCTCACGAACGGTCGTCCGGAGGGCGCGTGGGCGGCACTTTGTGAGCTGGGAGCTCACGAACGGTCGTCCGGAGCGCGCGTGGGCGGCACTTTGTGAGCTGGGAGCTCACGAACGGTCGTCCGGAGCGCGCGTGGGCGGCGCTTTGTGAGCTGGGAGCTCAGTTCGCGTCGTCCGTGGGGGCGTGGCCGGTCGTCAGGGCGGACACCACCCAGTCCACCCAGGCGAGACGGTGGCGCTCGTAGCCGATGCCCGCCCTCACCCTCGCCAGCGCCGCGAAGCGCGGGTCGTCCCAGGCGATCTCGCCTCCCTCGGCCCGGATCTCGCGCTCGTGCTGGAGGTACTCCTCGAGCCGCGCGGCGTGGCGCTCGCGCAGGCCCCGCAGCATGGCCGCGGCGGCGGCGGGGTCGGCGAGCCAGAGCGAGTACGCCCGCAGCACCAGCACGTCGCGATCCGCCTGCTCGCCGGGGTCGGTGACCACCCAGGCGGCGAGCGCGGATCGCCCGGCCGCGGTCACGGCATACCGCTTGGTCGGTCGCGGTCCCCGCCCGGGGATCTCCTCGTGCGTCACGAGACCGGCCGCCTCGAGGCGCGCCAGCTCGGGATAGACCTGGCTGTGGCTGGCCGTCCAGAAGTAGCCGAGCGGTGCGGCCAGCCGCGCGCTGAGGTCGTAGCCGGTCGCCTCGCGCCGCGCGAGCAGCCCCAGCAGCGCATGCCCGAGGTCGGAGGTCTTGTCCGTACGTCCACTCATATGTCAATGTTGACATATGAGATCACCGAAGATGTTGATCGCCGCGCCCGTCGCCCTGCTGCTCGTCGCCTGCGGCGGGGGTGGCGGCACGCAGGCCGGCAGCGAGTCGACCGCACAGAGCTCGTCGGGCTCGTCGGGTTCCAGCCAGTCCGCCTCGAGCGCGTCGAGCACCGCCAGCACGTCAAGCCCGTCCAGCGCCGCCAGCACGTCCAGCGCTGCGTCGGCCACCCCCACCTCCGAGCCGACCGGTCTGGACCTCACCTGCGCCCGCACCCAGGCGCGCGTGCCGGGCGCCAAGCCGATCACCTACGCCGGTCCGGGCGGGGCCACGCTGAGTGGGGCGGTCGTGGGCTCGGGGACGAACGCGGCGGTGTTCGTGCACCAGTCGGACGAGGGCTTCTGCGGGTTCTGGCCCTACCTGTCGACACTGCCCACGCCGGGGTTCACGGGCTACCTCGTCAACCTCTGCGGGTATGCCGGCGCCCGCTGCGAGCCGGGGACACCGTTCTACGGCGACCGCCAGGGCCAGCTGCGCGCGGTGGTGCAGGAGGCGCGCAAGCGGGGGCCAAGCGCGTCACGCTGGTCGGCGCGTCCATGGGTGGGTCCATGGCGGCCGGCTTCGCCAAGGCCCTCGGCGCGGACGCCGTGGTCGACCTGTCCGGTCCGGGCCAGTGGCACGAGGCTCCGACAGCCGCCCAGGCCGCCCCCACGCTGACCATGCCGGTGCTCGCGGCGATGTCGGCGCAGGACTCCGGCGACCGCGCCCCCGTGGAGGCGATGGTGCAGGCGGCGCCGTCCCAGCACAAGGCCTTCGTCTGGCTGGAGGCCGGCCACGGGTGGGAGCTGCTGACGGAGCACGCCGACGCCCGGGACACGCTGACCCCGCTGGGGGAGCGGGTGACCCGCTGGATCCGCGGCGACGTCTCCTGAGCAGGCAGGTCGCTCGACGTCGAGAAACTTGACGGGAGTAGCCTGTCCCCATGAGCACCTCTGACGACGTCGACGGCATCGTCGAGGCGTGGGGACGCGAGCGGCCCGACCTCGATCTCGGGCCCCTGCACGTCCTGTCGCGCGTCTCGCGCCTGGCCCGGCACCTCGACCTGGCGCGGGGTGAGGCGTTCGCCCAGCACGGGCTCGACGGGTGGGAGTTCGACGTCCTGGCTGCGCTGCGACGGGCCGGGGCGCCATACGAGCTGTCCCCGGGGGCTCTCGTGCACCAGACGCTGGTGACCAGCGGCACCATGACCAACCGCGTGGACCGGCTCACCGCACGGGGATTCGTGCGTCGCTCGCCCGACCCGCACGACCGCCGCGGGGTGATCGTGGCGCTGACCGACGAGGGGCGCGCGGTGGTCGACGCGGCGTTCGCGGACCTGCTGGGGCGCGAGCGAGCGCTGCTGGCCGAGCTGTCCGCCGCCGACCGCGCCGAGCTGGCGGGGACGCTGCGGCGGCTGCTGCTGTCCTTCGAGGGTTGAGGTCGCCGCTCAGCCCTGCACGCGCAGGTCCTCCTCGATCGCCCGCGCGGTGTCGCGCAGCGCGTCGAGATAGCCCTGCAGCTGGCCGCGCTCGGTCGACATGACCTTGGTCGACACGTTGGCGGCGGCCACGACCTGACCGCGCGGGTCGTGGATCGGCACGGCGAGCGAGCGCAGGCCGAGCTCCAGCTCCTGGTCGAGCACGCACCAGCCGGTCTCGCGCACCTCGTCGAGCGAGCGGCGCAGCGCCTCGACGGACGCGACGGTCTGCGGGGTGAGTCGCTCGAGCCGGACACCCTCGAGATAGGCCTGCCGCTGGTCGTCGGGCAGCCCCGCGAGCAGCACCCGTCCCATCGAGGTCGCGTACGCCGGGAAGCGCGTGCCCACCCGGATGGACACCGTCATGATGCGGGTGGTGGCGCGGCGGGCGACGTAGACGATGTCGTCGCCGTCGAGGACCGCCACGGACGTCGACTCGTGGATCCGCTCCGAGAGGTCCTGCAGGTGCGGCTGCGCGACGTCGGGCAGGGTCTGGCTGGCGAGGTAGGCGAAGCCCAGCCGCAGCACCTGCGGGGTGAGGCTGAAGGTCCGGCCGTCGCTGCGGACGTACCCCAGGGCCGCCAGGGTGAGCAGGAACCGTCGGGCCGCGGCGCGGGACAGGTCGGTGCGGCGCGCCACGTCGGACAGCGTCATCTCCGGGTGCTCCTCGTCGAAGGCTCGGATCACGGCGAGCCCGCGGGCCAGCGACTGCACGTAGCCGTCACCGGGCACCTGCCCCGCGGCCACACCGAGAGCACCAGACGTGCCGGGGGTGCCAGGCGTGCCGGGGTCGTCGGGGGTGGCGTCGGTGGCGGCATCCGTGCTGGTCATGGCCTCGATCCTAGCGATCCGGCCCGGTCGCCTCGCGGAGGGTCCCGTGCAGGCGGGCGTGCTGGGTGGCGAGGCGCACGGGGGCGTTGGGAGCGCCATACCCGTCATAGCCTCCCCGCCGCTCGACGACCTCGAAGAACACCGA
The DNA here is from genome assembly GCF_002453335.1 of Arsenicicoccus sp. UBA6765. Taxonomy (NCBI): domain Bacteria; kingdom Bacillati; phylum Actinomycetota; class Actinomycetes; order Micrococcales; family Intrasporangiaceae; genus Arsenicicoccus; species Arsenicicoccus sp. UBA6765. The sequence continues at coordinate 162,563 of NZ_DKGR01000063.1, read as the reverse complement.
CCCCACGGTCGCGGTGTAGAAGTGCAGGAACTCCCCGCCCTGGTCGTCGCGGTCGTAGAGGAGGTCGAGCTCGCGCAGCGTCGCCAGCAGCTCGGCGTCGAGGTCGAAGCGGGCCGCGAGGTCGTCGTAGTAGTTGGCCGGGATGCGCAGGAACCGCAGCCCCCGGTCCCGTGCCTGGCGGGCGAAGGACACGAGGTCGTCGCACGAGAACGCCACGTGCTGGGCCTGCCTCAGGCGGTCGCGCTCCTGCTCGACGATGGGTGGGGCGACGTTGAGGGCGACCCGGACGCAGCCGTCGCTGGTGCGCATGACCTGGCTGCGGACCAGGCCCTGCGGGCTCGCGACGTCGACCGAGGGCGCGGGGTCCAGCGACAGGACGCTGGCGAGGAAGAGCACGCTCTCGTCGAAGGACTGCCACGGCTGGGCGAGGTTGACGTGGTCGACGACCGTGCCGGTGGACGTCTCGCGCTCCACCTGCCCGTCACCGAACTCCCGCCACCAGCCGCTGCCCGTGTCGGGGCCGTGCGGGGCGGCGCAGAAGAAGATCTCGGTGCCGTCGGGGGCCTCGACGCCCTGCAGGACCTCCTCACCGGCCTGCGTGCGCCGGGGGACGAGGTGCGTGCCGAGCTGCAGGGCGCGGCTGGCCGCGAGCACGGGATCGGCGACGTCGAAGCCGAGGGCGGCCACGTGCGGGCCTGCGGCATACCCCCGCTCGCGGTTGACCACGACGGCCGCCCGGCCGAGGGTCCACAGGTCGACGGCCTTGCTGCGGTGCGTGTCACGGGCCGTGAATCCCAGTGCGGCGAGCAGGGACTCGGTCGCCGCGACCCCGGCGTCGTCCCCGGCCCGGATCTCGGCGAAGTTGAACCCCGTCGGGTCGTCGACGCGGGGGAGGGTCGCGAGCGGCACGGTGGTCGCACCGCCGTCGTGCTCCAGGCGCTGTGCGGTGCGCTCCTCGAGCGAGGTGAGCGAGCGGCGCGCGTCGACCGCCGTGCGCTCCTCGTTGGCCTGGCGGAAGACGTCGTTGAAGATCTCGAGCGACATCGGCCCCGTGTAGCCCGCCCGCAGCACGTGCGCAGCAAATCCCGGCAGGTCCCAGGCGCCCTGACCCGGAAACACGCGGTGGTGCCGGCTCCAGGACAGGACGTCCATGGACAGCGCGGGCGCGTCGGCGAGCTGGACGAAGAAGATCTTGTCGCCCGGGATCTGCTCGATCCCGGCGGGGTCGCTGCCCCGGCTGAGGATGTGGAAGGTGTCCAGGCAGGTCCCGAGCGCCGGGTGGTCGGCCCGGCGCACCAGGTCCCAGGCGTGGTCGTATGTCGACACGAACCGCCCCCACGCGAGGGCCTCGTAGGCGAGGCGGGCGCCGTGCTGCCCCGCTCGCTCGGCGAGGCGGTGCAGCTGCTCGGCGGCGAGGTCGTCGTCGTCGATCGTCGCGGTGCCGACGTTGCTGCACACGAGCAGGGTGTCGGCACCGAGCTCGGCCATGAGGCGGAGCTTGTGCTCGAGCCGGCGCTCGGTGGCGGCGAAGGTCGCCTCGTCGGTCCCCTCGGCGTCGCGGAAGGGCTGGTAGAGGTCGATCGTCAGCCCCAGGTCGGCGCAGCGGGCCCGGATCTCGCGGGGGCTCGACGGGCTGACCACGAGGTCCTGCTCGAAGATCTCGACCCCGTCGAATCCCGCTGCGGCACAGGCGTCGAGCTTGTCCTCGAGGGTGCCGGACAGGCAGACGGTGGCGATGGACGTGCGCATCAGCGACCCGCCTCGACGAGCTCACGGAAGTGGTCGCGCATCCGCTGCTCGTCGGCCTGGCGCCCGGTGAGGATCGTGAAGGCGTCGACCGCCTGGCCGACCGCCATCCAGCCGCCCTCCATGACCCGGCAGCCGAGGGCGTCGGCGGCCTCCACCAGCTGGGTCCGCATGGGGCGATAGATGACGTCGGCCACCCACAGGCGTGGGTGCAGGAGGGCGAGGTCGAGCGGCGTGCCGGGGTGCTGGTGCATCCCGACGGGGGTGCAGTTGACCAGCCCGTCGGCGCCGACGATGAGGTCGGGCACGTCCGCCGGCCCGTGGGCCGTGACGGTGGGGGCGTGCTCGTCGGCGTGCTCGTCGCCAGGCTCGCCACCCTGGGCCGTGGTGAGCAGGGCGGCCAGGGCGGCGGCGCGGGCCACGTCCAGGTCGACGAGGTGGAGGTGGCGGACGCCGCTGCGCAGGAGGGCGTGGGCGACGGCCGAGCCGGCGCCACCCGTGCCGATCTGCACGACGTGCTCGCGGGCCACGTCGGGCAGGGCGCGCGTGAACCCCCACGCGAATCCAGTTGCGTCCGTGTTGTGCCCGACGAGGCGACCGTCCTCGGTGACCACGACGGTGTTGACCGCCCCCAGGCGCGCGGCGTCCGGCACGACCTCGTCGAGCTCGGCGATGACGACCTGCTTGCACGGGTGGGTGATGTTGAACCCGTTGAACCCCAGGTCCCGTCCCGCCCGCAGCAGCGGCCCGACCGCGTCGGCGCCCAGGCCGAGGACGTGCAGGTCGACGGGGCGATAGACGCAGCGCAGCCCGTGGTGCTCGGCCTCGCGCTCGTGCATCGGGGGAGTGAGCGACGGCAGGACGCCGTCCCCGATCAGTCCGGCGAGGTAGGACTCCTGGCGTGTGCTCACGGGCTGGCCTTCCGTCACGTGTGGTCTAGGTGGCCCAGCCAGTATGAGTGGTTCGCACACAGGACCACCGTTCACATCCCGCACGCCACCTCCCGCTCGCCCAGCCTCCCTCCTCCCAAGATCGTGAGGGTTTCCTCCAAGAATGTTGGACGAAACCCTCACGTTGACGGGATGACGGCTTGGGGGTCTTGACGCCAGATATTTTGATGTCAAGATAAGTATGTCGTTCCCCCCGATCGCAGGAGGCGCCGCCATGTGGGACCCGACGTTGTACGCCCGCTTCGCCGACCACCGGAGCCGCCCCTTCCGGGACCTCACGGCGCGCATCCAACCGACGCACGATCCCGAGCTTGTCGTCGACCTCGGCTGCGGCGACGGCCCGCTCACGCTGGAGCTCGCCCGCCGCTGGCCGCGGGCCCGCGTCGTCGGCGTCGACGCCAGCCCCGAGATGCTCTCTCGTGCGCGGGAGCTCGACCCCGACGGGCGGGTCGAGTGGGTGCAGGCCCGCGCCGAGGAGTGGGACCCGTCCGCGCTCGGCGCCCCCATCGACGTCCTCGTCACCAATGCCACCCTGCAGTGGGTCCCCACGCACCGAGACCTGGTCCCGCGCTGGCTCGAGCACCTCTCCGCCGCAGGGTGGTTCGCGATGCAGGTGCCCGCCAACTTCGACGCCCCGAGCCATGCGCTGATGCGCGAGGTGGCGGCCGGTCACCCCCGTGCCGCGGAGCTGCGGGCCGTGCTGGACCGCGCCCGGGCGTCAGGGGCGGCCACGGACTACCTGCGGCTGCTGGCGGCGTCCGGGCTCGAGGCGGACGCGTGGGAGACGACATACCTGCACGTCCTGGATCCTGCTGGGACGCAGGAGGATCCGGTCCTCGAGTGGGTGCGCGGCACCGGCCTGCGCCCGGTCCTCGAGGTGCTGGGCGACGACGCCGAGTCCTTCCTCGCGCCTTATCGCGAGCGGCTGCGCCGGGCCTATCCCCGTGAGCCGTATGGCGTTTCGTTCCCTTTCCACCGCGTCTTCGCTGTGGGTCGCCGTCCACGCCCGCGTGACGACATCGCCCCGCTGGTCGTCGGCCTCGACCACGTCCAGGTGTCCTGCGCACCCGGCGACGAAGCGCTGGCGCGTGCGTTCTACGGGGAGCTGCTCGGCATGGAGGAGCTCCCCAAGCCGCCCGTCCTTGCGGCACGCGGCGGCTGCTGGTTCCGTTCCGGGTCGGCGGTGGTGCACGTCGGGGTCGAGCCGGACTTCGCCCCGGCCCGCAAGGCGCACCCCTGCCTGCTTGCCGGTGACCTTGATGAGGTGGCGCGCCGGCTCGAGGCTGCCGGACACGACGTCACGTGGGACGACGCGATCCCGGGCGTGCGGCGGCTGCACACCCATGACGGCATGGGCAACCGGGTCGAGGTCCAGCAGGCCTGAGCCCCTCCGCTCACCCTCGTGCAACATCTTCGGGTTCCAACCCGAAGATCTGTGACTCCCGTGAGGGGGAGGCTCGTCGGGTGAGCGTGGGGCGGCTGCCGGGCTTCCGGGGGGGAGCGAAGGGGCTCGTCGCAGCCACTCCTGGCGACTGGTGCTGACGGTCGGTGAGGGTCTCGGCGGATGGGTTTTTCTGCTGGTCAAGGGTGGTTTACGGTCATGCTTTTCGCTATCATGTTCGTATGACGACGGCGCCGCTCCGCGAGGCTCACCAGCCCGACGCGGGTCCGGCACGCCGCCACCTGACCCCCCTGTCCGAGGCCGCGACTGGGACGCTGTCGGCGGGTGGGGTGGACGCGGTCGTGGACCGGTTGGTGGTGCTGGACGAGACCCTGACCGACGCGGATCGGACCGCGTTGCTGGCGTCCTTGCAGCGTTTGGAGCGGGCGGCGCAGGCCGCGCAGCTGCGGGTGATGCTGGCCCTGGACGAGGACCGCCACGACCAGCGCGAGCAGGCGTCGGGGCGGGCGTCGGACCGGGGTTCCTCGGCGCCGGGGGTCGCGGCGCAGGTCGGGGCGGCGTTGGGGTGCTCGGCGTCGGCGGCGGGGTTCCGGTTGGGGTTGGCGCGGGTCGCGGACCGGGAGCTGCCCCGCCTGGCGGGTCTGCATCGGCGGGGGCTGGTGTCGGTCGATCACGTGCGGGCGGTCGCGGCGGCCACGATCGAGGTCGGGCGGGATGACCGGTTGACCGTGGACGAGGAGGTCGCGCCGCACGCGGCGGGGTGGACGGTGCGGGAGCTGGAGGCCCGGGCCCGGGCGATCGCCTACGAGCTGGACCCGGGCGCGGCGACCGCGGCCCATGACCGTGTCGTGGCGGACCGGCACGTGTCGGGTCGCCCGGTCCCGGGCGGGATGATGCGCTTGTCGGCGTTGCTGCCGTTGGTGGAGGGCGTGGCCTGCCTGGCGTCGTTGGGTCGGGGTGCGCAGGCCGCGAAGGCGGCCGGGGACGCCCGCAGCGTGTCGCAGCTGCGCGCGGACCTGCTGGTGCAGCGTTCGGGACCGGGGACACCGCGGCGTGGCTGCCTGGCTACGGCCCGGTCCCGGCCCCCGTCGCGCGCCGTCTGCTGCGCGGGCAGGACGAACGCCACCACGGCAGCCACCCCGAGAACGGCTGTGGTGATGGGGATGGGCACGTCCTCAGGGACGGTGACACTTCGCCGGGGTACGTGCCGGGTGAGGGGGTCGACGGGGACGACCCGGCCGTGCTGGCGCGGGCGGCGGACGTGTTCCTGCGCCGCTTGTACACCCACCCCGACACCGGGCAGCTGGTCGCCCTGGACGCGCGAGGTCGCACCTTCGACGGCGCGTTGCGCCGGTTGATCGTGTGGCGCGACGGGACCTGCCGGGCCCCGGGCTGCGACTCGCCCATCCGTCACGTCGACCACGTCCAGGCGTGGCGGGACGGCGGGCCCACCAGCGCGAGCAACGGCGTCGGGGTGTGCGAGGCCCACAACTACGCCCACGAAGCGGCCGGCCACACCGCACACGGCCTCCAGCACCGGCCAGACGACACCGGCTGGGACCCGCCACCAGCGATCACCTACCGCTACCCCGACGGCAGTCAGCACACCACCACGCCCCCACCCCTGATCCCCTCCATCTGGGGACCCGTCGGCAGCCACCCGCGCCGACCCGCCGACCCGGTCGACTAGGCTTGGGCGGTCGCTCAGGCGACGTTCCCCGGTTGGTCTGCTGGCAGGGCCCGCCTGACTTTGAATCAGGACAAGCGACGTAGGTTCGATTCCTACCCGGGGAGCCCGGCGCGCGTGAGACGGCGACGTCCACGGACGCGCGCACCCGACGGCCGTCACCTGGTGGACCGGTAGAGTTCACGGCGTGCGCCGTCAGCGCGCACGAGCCCTGTCCCCGCCAGGCTGGAGACCCCCAGTGACCGCAGTTCGTCCTGCCGCCGTCATCGTCCTCGCCGCAGGCGAGGGCACCCGGATGAAGTCCGCCACCCCCAAGGTGCTGCACACCATCGGAGGCCGCAGCCTCGTGGGCCACGCGATCAGGGCGGCCGAGGGCGTCGAGCCGCTGCACCTGGCGGTCGTGGTGCGTCACGAGCGGGAGCGGGTGGCGGCGCACGTCGCCGAGATCGCCCCCGACGCGGTGATCGCCGACCAGGACGAGGTCAAGGGCACGGGCCGGGCCGTGGAGTGCGGCCTCGAGCAGCTGCCGGGCGACCTGTCCGGCACCGTGGTCGTGACGTATGGCGACGTGCCGCTGCTCGAGTCGGTCACCCTCACGGCCCTGCTGGAGCAGCACGACGCCACCGGCAGCGCCGTCACGGTCGTCACCGCGCACCTCACGGACCCCACGGGCTACGGCCGCATCGTGCGCGACGCCGACGGCTCGGTCGCCGCCATCGTGGAGCAGAAGGACGCGACGCCGCAGCAGCGGGAGATCACCGAGATCAACTCGGGTCTCTACGCCTTCGATGCCCAGGTGCTGCGCAGCGCCCTCGCCCAGGTGGGCACCGACAACGCCCAGGGCGAGAAGTACCTCACCGACGTCCTGGCCATCGCCAAGGGTCAGGGCCTCACGGTCGGCGCCCACGTCGTCGACGACCTGTGGCAGACCGAGGGCGTCAACGACCGCGTCCAGCTCGCCACGCTCGGCAAGGAGCTCAACCGCCGCATCGTCGAGCGGTGGATGCGCGAGGGCGTCACCGTCGTCGACCCGGCCACCACGTGGATCGACGCGGACGTCTCGATCGGCCGCGACACCACCATCCGCCCGGGCACCCAGCTGCTCGGCGCCACCACGATCGGCACCGACGCGGAGATCGGTCCCGACACCACGCTCCAGGACACGCAGGTGGGGGACGGCGCGAGCGTCATCCGGTCCCAGACCCTCCTGGCCGAGATCGGCCCGCAGGCCACCGTCGGTCCGTTCTCCTACCTGCGCCCCGGCACGACGCTCGGCGTCAAGGCCAAGGTCGGCGGCTTCGTCGAGACCAAGAACGCCCAGATCGGCGACGGCGCCAAGGTCCCGCACCTGACCTACTGCGGCGACGCGACGATCGGGGAGGGCACCAACGTCGGCGCCGGCACGATCTTCGCCAACTACGACGGCGAGCAGAAGCACCGCAGCACCCTCGGCAAGCACGTCTTCATCGGCTCCAACTCGGTGCTCGTGGCCCCGGCCGAGATCGGTGACGGCGCCTTCGTCGCGGCGGGCTCCGCCATCAACCAGCCGGTCGGCGCCGGCGACCTGGCCGTCGCGCGTGGCCGTCAGCGCAACATCCCGGGCTACATCGCCAAGCGGCGCCCGGGCACCAAGGCCGCCGAGGCAGCAGCCGCCGCCACGGCCCAGCAGGGCGACGACAGCAAGCAGGAGGGCACCACCCGATGACCGGTGTGAAGCGCACCAACGAGAAGAACCTCATGATCTTCAGCGGCCGGGCGCACCCCGCGCTCGCCGAGGAGGTGGCCTACCAGCTCGAGACCCAGGTGGTCCCGACCGACTTCCGCACCTTCGCCAACTCCGAGATCTACGTGCGCTTCCAGGAGTCCGTCCGCGGCTCCGACGCCTTCGTGATCCAGAGCCACACGGCCCCGATCAACGAGTGGATCATGGAGAACCTCATCATGATCGACGCGCTCAAGCGGGCCAGCGCCAAGCGCATCACGACGGTCATGCCCTTCTACGGCTACGCCCGCCAGGACAAGAAGCACCTCGGTCGCGAGCCCATCTCGGCCCGGCTCATGGCCGACCTGTTCAAGACCGCGGGCGCGGACCGGCTCATCGCGGTCGACCTGCACACCGAGCAGATCTCCGGCTTCTTCGACGGGCCGGTCGACCACCTGCAGGCCATCCCGATCCTGTCGGAGTACGTCTACGACAAGTACCACCACCACAACCTGTGCGTGGTGTCCCCGGACGCCGGGCGGATCAAGGTCGCCGAGAAGTGGGCCAACCGCCTCGGCGGCACCCCGCTGGCGTTCATCCACAAGACCCGCGACCCCCACAAGGCCAACCAGTCCGTCGCCAACCGCGTGGTCGGTGACGTCGAGGGCCGCATGTGCATCCTGGTCGACGACATGATCGACTCCGGCGGCACGATCTGCCAGGCCGCCGACGCCATCATGGCGGCGGGCGCGAGCGGCGTGGTCATCGTCGCGACCCACGGCATCCTGTCCGACCCCGCCGTCGAGCGGCTCAAGGCGTCCGTGGCGCGGGAGGTCGTCCTGACCAACACCCTGCCCATCCCCGAGGAGAAGCGCTTCGACAAGCTGACGGAGCTGTCGATCGCCCCGCTGATCGGCGACGCGATCCGTGAGGTGTTCGAGGACGGGTCGGTCACCTCGCTCTTCGACCACGCGTCGGAGCGCGCTCACTGACGACCGGCCGTATGCCGGACGCACGCCGCCTCACGGGGTCACCCCGAGGCGGCGTGCGGGCGTCATACGGTCAGAGCGCGAGCTCCCGGCGCACCTCGGCGGGCCACTCGCGCACGTCCAGGCCGTGGGCGCGCAGCAGCGCCAGGGCGACCCGCTCCACGCCGAAGCCCATGCACGCCGTCTCGGCCGGCGACCCGTCGGGCAGGGTGATGTCGAAGGCCTGGGCGAAGTGGGGGCCGTGCAGGTTGGCCGAGGCGAGCGCGGTGCGGGGGGGCCCGGGTCCGTAGGCCTGGACCGACAGCTCGCGCTTGAGCTCGGCGGCGCGCTGGCCGCGGGCCATCAGCCGGCCGGCGCGACCGAAGAAGGGGTCGTTGGCGACCTCGCCCTCCACCTCGAGGCCGAGGGAGGTGAGCAGGTCACGGGCCCGGCCGAAGTAGTGGTCGCGGTGCTCGGCGCAGTCCTCGTGCGTCCCGACGTGCACGGACTCCTTCTGGCGGAAGGTGATCGAGCGGAAGGGATCGTCGGACGGCTCGTGGCGGAACGCGTGGCCGTAGATCAGGTAGGAACCGCTGACCTGCTGACCCGCCAGCGCGGCATACAGGGGGTGGCACGCGGCCGAGCCGAGCATCAGGCCGGCGGGCTCGAGCCGGTGGGTCCAGTCCTCGCCCGCCTCGCACTCGGCCAGCAGCTCGCGGTGCTCGGAGTCCCCGCCGCGAAAGATGTCGACGCTGCCGACGAGGTGGGGCTGGGAGCTGACGTAGCCGGTGAGCTGGAAGCATCCCTGCGGCATGAGCGGCCCGAAGTGGTAGGCCGTCTGCGGCCGGTCGGAGTACATCGCGTCCAGCCGCCCGACGAAGCCGAGCACGACGCGCTCCAGGTCCGCGCCCCGGCCCCACGTGCCCTGCTGCCGCAGGGGGAGCAGGTGGCCCGCCTCGACCAGGGCCCGACGGAACTCGACGTGCTCCGGCGCGAGCTGCGCCGGCGTGGTCGGCTCCGGCGTGGTCGGCTCCGGCACGACGTGCTTCGTCGCGTCCTGCTCGAGCTCGACGTGCCGGCCCCCCGGCTGCACCCCCACGAGGCTCATCAGCCGCGTATCCGCTCGACGACGTCGCTGATGGAGCGCAGCGAGGTGAAGGTCTCGCGGGTCAGGAGGTCGTCGGGGAACTCGACGTCCAGGTCGTCCTCGAGCGCCATCATGAGGTTGACGCTGCGGTGCGAGGTCATGCCGGCGTCGAACAGGTCGTCGTCGGGCGCCAGCTCGGAGGCGTCGCGCTCCAGGCCGGCGTGCGCGGCGACGACGGTGCGGACGGCCTCGATGGTGTCGGTGCTCATGGTGTCCCTTCCTGCGGTGGTGTCGGCTGGTCTGCGGTGCGGGCGGGGCGCAGCCCCACCGCGGTCACGGTGATGGTGTCGGTCAGGTAGGTGCTGCGACGGGGGAGGTCGGGCGCCTCGACGGGCGCCTCGACCACGAGCTCGTGGATCTCGAGCCGGTCGGCCAGCTCGCGCGGGCGCCCGTGCAGCCGGACCGTCGGTCGTCGGGCGTCGCCGACCACCTCGATGTGTCGCCACGGCCAGGGGTCCGCGTCGCTGGGGCCGAGCACCTTGGTGACGGCCTCCTTGGCCGCCCAGCGCCGGGCGGTGTCGAGGACGAGCGCGCGGCCGGTCAGGCCCGCCTGCTCGGCCCGCTCGCGGGGGGAGAGGAGGAAGTCGCGGTAGCGGTCGGCGTACGCGTCCAGGGATCGGCCGACCTCGCCGACGTCGGCGGTGTCCACGCCCACGGCAGCGACCTGTGCGCCCCGCGTCGACGGACGCTCGGCGACGCAGCCCTCGCTCATGTCCACCCCGTCCGTGCCCCTTGCTCGTCGGCTTCCCCCGGCGGCGTTCCTGCCGGTCAACAGCCCGATCCTAGGTGGTGGCCCCCCGGCGTGGGGGGCGGTTGGCCAGAACTCGAGGGCCCCGCACGAGGCGGGTGGCCGAACGTTCACAGGGCGTTCGGCGACTCGTCGACCGCGCGACGCCCCGTTCGGCTTGCCGAGCGCCTATCTTCGGGCCCGTGAAGCTCTCGGTGATCGGATGTGGATATCTCGGTGCGGTGCACGCGGCCAGCATGGCTGAGCTGGGGCACGAGGTGGTGGGGGTCGACGTGGACGTCGAGCGGGTGGCCCGGTTGTCGAGGGGTGAGGCGCCGTTCTACGAGCCGGGGTTCGCGGAGCTGTTGCGTCGGGGGGTGGACGGGGGGCGGTTGCGCTTCACGACGGAGATGGGGGACGTGGCGGGGGCGCGGGTGCACTTCGTGGGGGTGGGGACACCGCAGCGGGAGTCGGGGTATGCCGCGGACCTGTCGCACCTGGACGCGGCGATGGGGTCCTTGCTGGCGGTGATGGGTGAGCACCCGGTGGCGGGGGCGCTGGTGGTGGGCAAGTCGACGGTGCCGGTGGGGACGGCGGCGCGGCTGGCGGACTGGTGCGCGCGCGAGGGTGTGGACGCGACGGTGGTGTGGAACCCGGAGTTCCTGCGCGAGGGGTACGCGGTGCAGGACACGTTGACCCCGGACCGGGTGGTGTACGGCCTGCCGGAGGACCGGGTGGCGGGGGAGGCGGCGCGTGACCTGCTGGACGAGGTGTATGCGGGGGTGCTGTCGCACGGGATGCCGCGGCTGGTGACCAACTACCAGACGGCGGAGCTGGTGAAGGTGGCGGCTAACTCCTTCCTGGCGACCAAGATCAGCTTCATCAACGCGATCGCGGAGCTGTGCGAGGCGACGGGGGCGGACGTGACGCGGCTGGCGGAGGCGCTCGGGCACGACGAGCGGATCGGTCCGAAGTTCCTGCGGGCGGGGGTGGGTTTCGGGGGTGGGTGCCTGCCCAAGGACATCCGGGCGTTCATGGCGCGGGCCGGTGAGCTGGGGGTGGACCAGGCGTTGACGTTCTTGCGGGAGGTGGACGCGATCAACCAGCGTCGTCGTCAGCACGCGGTGGCGTTGGCTGAACGGCACTTCGGGGGGAGCGTGGAGCGTCGGCGGATCGCGATCCTGGGGGCGGCGTTCAAGCCGGACAGCGACGACCTGCGGGACTCGCCGGCGTTGTACGTCGCGACCAGGTTGGTGGGGCAGGGCGCGGACGTGGTGGTGACCGACCCGATCGCGTTGCCGGGCCTGCACGCGCGCTACCCGCACATCCAGACGGCGCCGAACGCGCGGGCGGCGTGCGTGGACGCGGAGCTGGTGATGCTGCTGACCGAGTGGAGCGACTTCACGAGCCTGGAGCCGGACCAGCTGGGCTCGGTGGTCAAGGAGCGGGCGATCATCGACGGCCGCAACGCCCTGGACCCGGGGCGGTGGGAGGCTGCGGGTTGGTCCTACCGCGGGATGGGCCGCGCCAGCACGACCTGGTGACCACGGGGCGGTTCCGGCATACGGCCGGGCTCGGCTATGCTGGTGCGGTTGCCTCGGCGAGGGACAGGGCACGGTGCGCAGCACCGACCAGGTCCGTGATCGACGCGGTGGTGGGAGTCGCCTCCTGCTGACGCGTCGTCGCGTCCGCGCCGTGTCCCGCGTCGAGGCCCGACCGATATCTCCCCACCACCCCCCGAGGAGTCGACATGTCCGACGCCACCGTCCTGCAGGCCGAGGCCCGTTCCGAGTTCGGCAAGGGCGCTGCCCGCCGCATCCGCCGCGCGGGCAAGATCCCCGCCGTCATGTACGGCCACGGCGCCGCCCCCGTGCACGTCACCCTCCCGGGTCACGACACGCTGCTGGCGCTCAAGAACCCCAACGCGCTGCTGACCATCGTCGTCGACGGCCAGGAGCAGTACGCCCTGGCCCGCGACGTGCAGCGCGACCCGATCCGCACCGTCGTCATCGAGCACGTCGACCTCGTCGTCGTCCGCCGCGGCGAGAAGGTCACCGTCGACATCTCCGTCTCCCTCACGGGCGAGGCCGCCAGCGAGACCGTCGTCCAGCTCGAGAACCCCGTCATCTCCGTCGAGGCCGAGGCCACCCACATCCCCGAGGGTGTCGAGGTCTCCGTCGAGGGCCTGGCCGCCGGCACGCAGATCCTGGCCAAGGAGATCGAGCTGCCCGCCGGCTCCACGCTGGTGTCCGACGAGGAGCTGCTCGTCGTCAACATCACCCAGCAGGTCTCCGCGGAGGCGCTGGAGGCCGAGCTCGCCGAGGCCGAGGCCGAGGCCGGCATCGAGCACGAGGAGTCCGAGGACGAGGCCGCCGAGGGCGAGTCCGCCGAGGGCACCGACGCCGCCGAGGGCGACGAGGCCAAGCCCGAGGGCGACGAGGCCTGAGCCTCGCCCCTCCCGCGGGCCCGTCCCGCAGCACGACCCGTATGACGCCGCGGCGCCCAGGCAGGACCTGGGCGCCGCGGCGTCGTGCCACCCCCTCGCTCTGGGAGACTTCCTGACATGACCACCTCGGACACCTGGCTCGTCGTGGGCCTCGGCAACCCCGGGACGCAGTACTCCAGGAACCGGCACAACGTCGGTGCCATGGCGGTCGACGTGCTCGCGGCGCGGGCGGGGGCGACGCTGAAGCGCCACAAGGCGCGAGCCGCCGCCGCCGAGGTGCGCGTGGGCGTCCTGCCGGGCGGGGCCCCCGGCCCGCGCGCGGTGCTCGCCGTCCCGTCTTCGTGGATGAACGAGTCCGGCGGCCCGGTCAAGGCGCTGACCTCCTTCTACAAGGTGCCGCCGCGCCAGCTCGTGGTGATCCACGACGAGCTCGACATCCCCTTCGCGTCCTCCCGGGTCAAGCTCGGCGGGGGAGAGGGCGGGCACAACGGCCTGCGGTCCATCAGCAAGAGCGTCGGCACCAAGGACTACGTGCGGGTGCGCATCGGCATCGGCCGCCCCCCGGGACGTCAGGACCCGGCCGACTTCGTGCTCAAGGACTTCGCCTCGGGCGAGCGGGCCGACGTGGGCGTGCTCCTCGAGGACGCTGCCGACGTCGTGGAGGACCTGCTGACCCAGGGCCTCACCTACGCCCAGGACCGCTGGAACGCCCGCTGACCTCGGAGCCGACGCCCTCGCGCTCCCGCAGGGAGCGGGTGTGTCGGTGCTGCGGCGTAGGCTGGCCCGCGGCCCAGATCCTCCTCGGACGCCACCTCCCCCGGAAGCGAGACTGCTCATGGCGCTGCCTGCCCTCCTCGACGTCCTCGGTCGCGACGCCACGGTGCGTCGTGTCCTGGAGTCCGTCGGCGTCGAGCAGCTCGTCGACGTGGCCGCGGCCGGCGGCTCGCGCGCCCCGCTGATCGCGCTGCTGGCCCAGCACCGTGGCGGCACACCCGTCCTGGCTGTCACGGCGACCGGGCGCGAGGCCGACGACCTGGCCGCGGCGCTGCGCTGCTTCCTGCCGCACGACGCCGTGGCGGAGTTCCCCAGCTGGGAGACCCTGCCGCACGAGCGCCTCAGCCCCCGCAGCGACACCGTCGGGCGGCGCCTGGCCGTGCTCCGGCGGCTCGCGCACCCGTCCGCCGAGGACCCGGCATACGGCCCGATCTCCGTGCTCGTGGTCTCCGTGCGGGCCCTGATCCAGCCGATCGCGACGGGCCTCGGCGAGCTCGAGCCGGTGGCCCTGGTCGCCGGCGACGAGCGCCCCCTCGAGGACATCGTCGAGGCGCTGGTGGGCGCGGCCTACACGCGCACCGACCTGGTCGAGCGGCGCGGCGAGTTCGCCGTCCGCGGCGGCATCCTCGACGTGTTCCCACCGACCGAGGAGCACCCGCTGCGCGTCGAGCTGTGGGGCGACACGATCGAGGAGATCCGGTGGTTCCGGGTCGCCGACCAGCGCAGCCTCGAGGTCGCCGAGCACGGGCTGTGGGCGCCCCCCTGCCGCGAGATCCTGCTGACCGACGCGGTCCGCGACCGGGCGCGCGCGCTGGCCGAGCAGCTGCCCGGCGTCCGCGACCTGCTCGACAAGGTCGCCGAGGGGATCGCCGTCGAGGGCATGGAGTCCCTCGGCCCGGCCCTGGTCGACGGCATGGAGAGCCTGCTCGACACCCTCCCCGCGGGTGCCCACGTCGTCGTGTGCGACCCCGAGCGGGTGCGCACCCGGGCCCGCGACCTGGTGGCGACGAGCGCCGAGTTCCTCGAGGCGAGCTGGGCCAACGCCGCCGCCGGCAACGCGGTGCCCGTCGACCTCGAGAGCGTGCTCGGCACCGCGTCCTACTGGCAGCTCGGGGACGTCCGCGAGCACGCACTCGCCACCTCCCGGCCGTGGTGGACCCTGACGCCCTTCGCCGCCGACGAGGACCTCGCCGAGCTGATGGAGAGCGGCGATGACGACGCGCTCACCTTCACGGTGCCGACCGTCGAGACGCCGGCCTACCGCGGGGACCGGGACGCCGTGCTCGCCGACCTGCAGGGCTGGCTGCACGACCAGCGGCGGGTCCTGATGGTCACCGAGGGGCAGGGCCTCGCCAAGCGCCTCGTCGAGCTGCTCGGCGAGGGCGGCCTGCCCGCTCGGCTGCTCGCCGACGGCGCCGAGATCGAGGGCGGGGTCGCGTCCATCACCACCGGCCGGCTGGGCCGCGGGTTCGCCTGCGAGAGCGTCGATCTCGTCGTCCTGACCGAGGCCGACCTGACCGGCACGTCGGGCCAGGGCACCAGCACCAAGGACATGCGCCGGCTGCCCTCGCGGCGCCGCAACCAGGTCGACCCGCTGCAGCTGCGCCCCGGCGACTTCGTCGTGCACGAGCAGCACGGCGTGGGCCGGTTCGTCGAGATGATGCAGCGCACCGTCGGCGGCGCCACGCGCGAGTACCTCGTGCTGGAGTACGCCTCCTCCCGGCGCGGGCAGCCGGCCGACCAGCTCTTCGTCCCCACCGACCAGCTCGACCAGGTCACGCGCTACGTGGGCGGCGAGCAGCCGACGCTGTCCAAGATGGGCGGCTCCGACTGGCAGAAGACCAAGAGCCGCGCCAAGAAGTTCGTCAAGCAGATCGCGGGGGAGCTCATCCGGCTCTACAGCGCCCGCATGGCGACCACGGGGCACTCCTTCGGGCCGGACACCCCCTGGCAGCGCGAGCTCGAGGACGCCTTCGCCTACGTCGAGACGCCGGACCAGCTGTCCAGCATCGACGAGGTCAAGGCGGACATGGAGAAGCCCGTGCCCATGGACCGCCTCATCTGCGGCGACGTCGGCTACGGCAAGACCGAGATCGCGGTGCGCGCCGCCTTCAAGGCCATCCAGGAGGGCAAGCAGGTCGCCGTGCTGGTGCCGACGACCCTGCTCGTCCAGCAGCACTACAACACCTTCTCCGAGCGCTACTCGCAGTTCCCCGTGGTGGTCAAGGCGCTGTCCCGCTTCCAGTCCGACAAGGACGCGCGCGAGGTCGTCGCCGGGCTCAAGGACGGCAGCGTCGACCTCGTCATCGGCACGCACCGGCTCCTGTCCAAGGAGATCGCGTTCAAGGACATCGGCCTGGTCATCATCGACGAGGAGCAGCGCTTCGGGGTCGAGCACAAGGAGCAGCTCAAGGCGCTGCGCACCTCGGTGGACGTGCTCGCGATGAGCGCGACCCCGATCCCGCGCACCCTGGAGATGGCCGTCACCGGCATCCGCGAGATGTCCACCCTGGCGACCCCGCCCGAGGAGCGTCACCCGGTGCTCACCTACGTCGGTGCGTATGACGAGAAGCAGGTGGTCGCGGCCATCCGGCGCGAGCTGCTGCGCGAGGGCCAGGTCTTCCTCGTCCACAACAAGGTGTCCTCGATCGAGCGGGCCGCCTCCCGGCTGCGCGAGATCATCCCCGAGGCGCGCATCGAGACCGCGCACGGGCAGATGGGCGAGCACCGGCTCGAGCAGGTCGTGCTGGACTTCTGGGAGAAGAAGTTCGACGTGCTCGTCTGCACGACGATCGTCGAGACCGGCCTGGACATCTCCAACGCCAACACCCTCATCGTCGAGCGCGCCGACATGCTCGGCCTGTCCCAGCTCCACCAGCTGCGCGGGCGGGTGGGGCGTGGCCGCGAGCGCGCCTACGCCTACTTCCTCTACCCCCCCGAGAAGCCGCTCACCGAGACCGCCCACGACCGGCTGCAGACCATCGCCAGCCATACCGACCTCGGCGCCGGCATGCAGGTCGCCATGAAGGACCTCGAGATCCGGGGCGCCGGCAACCTCCTCGGCGGCGAGCAGTCGGGCCACATCGCGGGCGTCGGGTTCGACCTCTACGTCCGCATGGTCGGCGAGGCCGTCGCCGACTTCCGGGGCGACGACTCCGCGGCCCAGCCGATGGAGATCAAGATCGAGCTCCCCGTCGACGCCCACCTCCCGCACGAGTACGTCCCGGGGGAGCGGCTGCGCCTGGAGGCCTACAAGAAGCTCGCCGTCGTCGAGGACGAGGCTGCCCTGGCCGACATCGTCGCGGAGCTCACCGACCGCTACGGCACGCCGCCGCCGGCCGTCGACAACCTCATCGAGGTGGCCCGGCTGCGCACCGTCGCCCGCCGGGCCAAGGTCAACGACATCGGGGTGCAGGGCAAGTTCGTCCGGTTCGGCCCGGTGGAGCTGCGCGAGTCCCAGCAGATGCGGCTGATGCGGCTCTATCCCGGCACCCTGGTCAAGGAGCCGCAGCGGCAGCTCCTGGTGCCGGCGCCCATGACGGCCAAGGTCGGCGGCAAGGTGCTGCGCGACGACGAGATCCTGCGCTGGGCCAGCGATCTCATGCAGTCGGTGCTCCTGGATGACATCGCGACGGCGGCCGGGGTGCAGGGCCGCAGCTGACCGCACAGCGTCACCCCGATGTCACCGGACGTCAGGGTTCGACGCAATGTGGTGACGCACGTTGGGCAACAGGGCGAACGAGAGGTGGACGCCAGGGGTCCGCACTAGGCTCAAGGACGAGCGACCCGAGGGGGAACCTGTGGTCGCTCGTGCCATGTCATCGTCACCCGCGCACCAGAGGGCTCCATGTCTGTCGACTCGCTGACCACCACCATCCGTGACGCCCTGGCCGAGGCCGGCCGGCTCAAGGTTGATGCCCACCAGATCGGCGCCGACGCCGACCTCTACTCCGCCGGGCTGACCTCCCACGCGACCGTCAACGTGGTCCTCGAGCTCGAGGACACCCTCGACATCGAGATCCCGGACGAGCTGCTCGTCAAGAGCACCTTCGCGTCCGTCGACGCCCTCCAGGCCGCGCTCGCGCCGCTGGTGGAGGACTGATGACGGGCAGCGCCACCAGCACCAGCACCACGGGCACCGGCTCCGTCGGCTCCGCCGCAGCCACCGCCACGGACGTCGTCGCGGAGGCCCGGCGCATCGCCACCGAGGTGGCCGCCGTCCACGCCCCCGACGTCGACCGCGACGCCCGCTTCCCGCGCGAGGCCATGACGGCGCTGCGCGAGGCGGGCCTGCTCGGGGCCTGGATCCCCACCGACCTCGGCGGCCTCGGGGCCGACGTGGTGCAGATCGGGCTCGCCTGCGAGGAGCTCGCCAAGGGCTGCGCCTCGACCGCCATGATCTTTGCGATGCACCAGATCCAGGTGGGGTGCCTGGTGCACCACGGTCGCACCCCCTACCTCCAGGAGCTGATGCGGCGCATCGCCGCCGACCAGCTGCTCGTCGGCTCCGCCACCACCGAGATGGGCATCGGCGGTGACGTCCGACGGAGCCTGTGCCACGTCGACCGCGCCGACGACGGCACCTTCGAGCTGGTCAAGAAGGCTCCCGTCATCTCCTACGGCGTCGAGGCCGACCTCATCTTCGTGACCGCCCGCAAGGACGCGGAGGCGGTCGAGAGCGACCAGGTCCTCGTCGTGTGCGACAAGGCCGACCTGACGCTGGAACCCCTGGGCGACTGGGACACGATGGGCTTCCGCGGCACCTGCAGCCCCGGCTTCGTGCTCACGGCCCGCTCCCACCAGGACCGGATCTTTCCCGACGACTACGCCGACCTGTCGGCCCGCACGATGCTGCCGGTCGCGCACTCCCTGTGGTCCTCCTGCTGGCTGGGGCTCGCCGAGGGCGCGACGGCGACGGCACGTGGCGTGGTCCGGCAGGCCGCCCGCCGGTCGGGGCAGCTGCAGCCGGTGACGGGCCTGCGGATGGCCGAGCTGGAGGTCGTGCTCGAGACCTTCCGGGCCCGCGTGCACGGCGCCACGGCCGGCTACCTCGAGGTCGACCCCACGTCCCAGGCCGCGACGCTGATGGGCCGGGCGATCGGCTACAACACCCTCAAGGTCTACAGCGCCGAGACGGTCGTGGACATCGTGGCCAAAGCCCTGCTGATCGTGGGTATCGCGGGCTATCGTCGGACGGGGGCGGTGAGCCTGGATCGCCAGCTGCGGGACGCCTACGGCGCTCAGCTGATGGTCAACAACGACCGGATCCTCGGCAACACCGCCCAGCTCGAGCTCATCTACAAGGGCTGACAGGAGACCCACATGACCTCACGTCACGACCGCGAGCTGGCCCTGCGCCGGGACCTCGTCGAGGCCGGCCACATGGTCGAGCTGCCGCTGCGCGGGCTGTCCGCGTTCACCGGCACCTTCGAGGACGTCCTGGCCGGGGTGGAGCGACTCGTCCACGAGATGCAGCCCACCGAGGACGTGACGGTCATCTCCTTCCCCCCGCTGCTCACGCAGCCGGTGTTCGAGAAGACCGGCTACCTCGACTCGTTCCCCCAGCTCATCGGCTCGGTCGACGTGTTCACCGGCGACACCAAGGCGCACAAGGCGATGGTGGTCGACAAGAACGCCGGTGAGGACTGGACGACGCACCTCGTCCCCGCGCGCCTGGACCTGCTGTCCGCGCCCTGCCACCAGACCTACCCGCTGCACGCGGGCACGCGCCTGGAGCGGGGCGTGACCTACGAGACCGGCAACCGCTGCTTCCGGCACGAGCCGTCCGACGACCCCATGCGGCTCGTGTCCTTCCGCATGCGCGAGAAGGTCTGCATCGGCACGCCGGAGCAGGCCCAGGCCCACCGTGAGATCGGGCGTCGCGTCGGCCCCGAGCTGCTGACCTCCATCGGGCTGCAGATCGAGGAGGTGCCGGCCAACGACCCCTTCTTCGGCCGCGCCGCCAAGATCTTTGCCGCCGGCCAGCTGGACGCCGGCCTCAAGGTCGAGTTCGAGTGCAAGGTCTACGGCGAGGAGCACTCCGGCACCGCCCTCGGCTCGTCCAACTACCACAACGACCACTTCGGGCTGGACTTCGACATCACGACGGCCGACGGGCAGCTCGCCCACAGCTCCTGCATCGGCTTCGGCCTGGAGCGGGTCACTGTCGCGCTGTTCGCGACGCACGGCATGGACGTCCCGTCCTGGCCGACCGAGGTGCGGGCCCGGCTGGGGCTCGACGCGCAGGCCTGACCGAGGATGCCGCTCGACCACCTGCGGGCCGACACCTTCACGCCCCACCCGCTGCACCGCGACGACCGGGTCTGGACCCAGACCAACTGCTACCTCGACATCTGGATCGAGATCGCCGCCGCCCTCGGGCTCCCGCCCGAGCCGCTGGGCGTGTGCGCCTACAGCGCAGGCACCGTCCCCGGGGCGTGGGCCTTCCTCAAGGCGCAGACCGACGACCTGCGCGACCTCTACGGCATCGAGGTCGCCGAGATCAACCTGTGGCGCACGGTTGAGGAGCACGTGCTGGACCACCTCGGGGCCGGTGAGCTGCTGACCGTGGAGTCGGACGCCTACTACCTGCCGGACACCGATGGCGTGTCCTACGGCGCCGAGCGCGTCAAGACGACGATCGTGCCCGTCCGCGTGGACCCCGAGGCGCGCGCGATGACCTACTTCCACAACTCCGGCCTCTACGCGCTGCAGGGAGACGACTACGACGGCGCGCTGGCCCTGCGCGACCTGCCGACGTGCGCTCCGCAGCCCTACGTCGAGCGCGTCCGGCTCGACGGGCTGGTCAGGGACGAGGCCGAGATCCGCCGCCGGGCAACGGCGCTCGCTGCCCGTCACCTCGCGCGCCGACCCGCCGGCAACCCGGTGGCCGACCTGTGCGACTCGGTCCGCGAGGTCGCGCCGACGCTGCCCGATCGGGGCTTCGCGTTCTTCCACCTCTACTCCTTCACCGCCACCCGGCAGCTGGGGCTCACCGCCCAGGCTGCGGCGGACGCGACCCGCTGGCTCGCCGACGGTGCTGCCGACGGCGACGACCCCGACCGCGACTCGCAGCCTGGTCTCGATGCCGACGAGCTGCGCACGGCCGCAGACGACTTCGACGTCGTCTCGCAGGAGATGAAGAACCTCCAGTTCGCCCTCGCCCGCATCACGGGCGGCCGCGCGCGCGACCTCGAGCCCACCCTGCAGCGCGCCACCGAGCGGTGGGGGAGCGCCATCGACCGCGTCGCCGCCCAGCTGGGATGACCGTCCTCGCCGCCGGTGCGGACCCCGTCGAGATCCGTTGGCAGGTGAGGCGGTTCGATCCGGGCGAGCAGCCAGGGCCTGGCTCCTGGCCGCAGGACGGCTGGGTCGCGGCGGTCGTGCCCGGGTCCCTCGCGGCCTCGGCCGCCGTGGTCGAGGCGTATGGCGTCCCGGCGCTCGCGGAGGCCGACCACAGCACCTGGTGGCTGCGCGGCAACGTCATCCTCGACCAGCCGCTCCCGCGCGCCCGGCTGGTGCTGGACCGGATCGCCACGCACGCCGACGTCTACCTCGACGGTCAGCGGATCCTGCGCAGCGACAACGCCTTCCGCCGTCACGTCATCGATCTCGGCGCGCTCACGGCCGGACCGCACGAGATCGCCGTGCGGATTGCGTCCTTCGGCGAGACGCCCGTGCCCCGCAAGCCCCGTCCCCGCTGGCGCAGCTCGCTCCTGCCCGACCCGAGCCTGCGGTGGCGGCGGACCCCGCTGCTCGGGCGCATCCCCACCTGGGAGGGCGTCCTGCCCCCGGTCGGCATCCTCGGGGAGGCCGGCCTGCGCGCCCGTCCCCGCGCGGAGGTCGTGTCGATCCGCACGCAGGTCGAGCCGGCACCCGACGGCTGGACCGCCCGGCTCGCGCTGCACGTGCGGGCCGCGGAACCGCTCCCGGTCGAGGTGACCCTGGACGGGGAGCGGCTGACCGCCGAGCCCACCCTCGAGGACGACGGGGCATGGCACCTGCGCCTGTCGCACGACGTGGGCGTCGTGTCCGGCGACGACGGCGCGACCCTGTGGTGGCCGCACACCCACGGGCTGCCTCGGCTGCGCCGCCTGCACGTCCGGGTCGGGGGCGAGACGGTCCTGGACCGGCGGATCGGCTTCTCCCACATCAGGGCCCGCCGCGAGGACGACCGCTTCGCGATCGCCGTCAACGGCGTCGACGTCTTCGTCCGGGGGGTCGTCTGGGCCACCACCGACCCGCTCGGCTGGACCAGCGACCCGGCCGAGGTGGCCCGCGACCTGGACGCCCTCGTCGCCGCCGGCATCAACCTCGTCCGCATCCCTGGCACGGGCACCTATGCCGACCAGGTCCTGCGCGAGCTCGCCGCCGAACGCGGTCTGCTCGTGTGGCAGGACGCCATGCTCGCGACCTTCGACCCGCCCGAGGACGAGGCCTGGCTCGCCGAGCTCGAGGCCGAGCTCCGGGACCAGCTCGGCGCCTGGGGCGGCTGGCCGCACCTCGCCGTCGTCTGCGGCGGCACCGAGACCGAGCAGCAGCCCACCCTCATGGGTCTGCCCCCCGAGCGACGGCGGATGACGGCCCTGCACGACCTGCTCCCGCGCCTCGCGGACGAGCTCGTGCCCGGAGCGATCCACGTGACCTCGAGCCCGTCCGGCGGGCCCCGCCCGGTCAGCATCGAGCACGGCGTGAGCCACTACTTCGGCGTCGGGGCCTACCTGCGGCCGCTCGAGGACGCCCGCACCGCGCGCGTGTCCTTCGCGTCCGAGGCGCTGACGTTCGCCATACCGCCCGAGCCGTCGACCATGGCGGAGCTGGACGACCTGGGCCTGCTGCCGGCCCCCGACGACCGGGGCAGAGGATCCGCGTGGCGCCGGGCCGCCCCGCACGACCGGGGGACGTCGTGGGACTTCGTGGACGTCACCGACCACTACGTGCGGGCGTGGATCGGTCGCTACCCCGCCGGCGCCGACAACGGCGACACCGGCGTCGACACCGACGTCGACGCAGCCGCCAGGCAGCTCACCACGGAGGGCTGGGAGGACCTGCAGCGCCGGACCGTCGCCCGGGTCATGACCGAGAGCTTCGCCTGGTGGCGCAGCTCGCCCACCCCGACCGGCGGCGCGATCGTCCTGGCCCACCGCGACCTCGCACCAGGCCCGGGGTGGGGGCTGATCGACGTGATCGGCGCGCCCAAGGCGCCGCTGCTCGCGCTGCCCGAGGTGCTCGCGCCGGTGGCGCTGCTGCTCCTCGATCGTGGTCTGGACGGGGTGCTGCTCGAGGCGGTCAACGACACGGGGCGCCCGGTGCGAGGGACGCTCCGGCTGGAGGCCCTGGACCTCGAGGGCGACGCCGTCCTCGACGCGGAGCTCGAGCTCGCCGTCCCGGCCCGGGGGCACGCGCAGGTCGAGGTCGAGGAGGCGCTCGGGGGCTTCCGCGACCTCGGCTGGGCCTGGCGCTTCGCGTCCGCCCCGGCCTACTCGGCGGTCCGCGCCCGCTGGGTGACCGACGGGGCGGGTGAGGTCCGGGCGACGCGGCCGCTGCTCCCGCCGACGATCCCCACGCCGACGATCCCCACCCCGGTCGTGGCACCCACGACCACCGACTAGGCTGGGACCGCGTCGCCACGGTCCCCGAGGCGGACGATGCAGACCCTTTGCCGAGAGGACTTGATGGTGTTGGCTTCCAAGCGCGTGCTCACCGGGACGCTGGCCGCCGTGGTCGCGGCCACCGGACTCCTCACCGGGTGCGACCAGGGCTCCCAGTCCCGCGCCGCGGCGATCGTCGACGGCCAGCCCATCCTCGAGTCCGACGTGCAGACCGCGGCCCGCGAGTTCAACGGCGGATCCTCGCAGGTCACGCAGCCGGTGCAGCCCGCCAACGTCGTCAGCCTGCTGACCTTCGGCCGCTACGTCCTGCCCGCCGTGCAGCAGTCCGGCAAGGGCGTGTCCGACGACGCCGCCAGGAAGCTGCTGGACAAGGTCGAGAACCCGTCCCGGTCCACGCTCGACTTCGTCCGCACGGCGCTCGCCCTCAACAGCATGGACCCCGCCACCGAGGAGAAGGTCGTCCAGCAGCTGAAGCAGGCCGACATCGAGCTCAACCCGCGCTACGGCTCGCTCGACCGCAAGACCCTGCAGATCGGGCCCGAGACCCGCAACTGGCTCGTGGCGGACGCGGCCGGTGCGCCCAGCCCCGCGCCGACCCCGGCTCCCGCACCCTGACATGACGACGACCGACGAGGTCGAGCGGCCCCGCCCCGGCGAGCGGTTGCTCGACCTCGTGGCCGTCATGGACCGGCTCCGCTCCCCGGGCGGCTGCCCGTGGGACGCCGAGCAGACCCACGAGAGCCTCGCGCCGTATGCCGTGGAGGAGGCGCACGAGCTCGCCGACGCCATCGCCTCCGGCGACCGTGAGCACCTGGTCGAGGAGCTGGGGGACGTGCTGCTCCAGGTGGCCTTCCACGCCAGGGTCGGTCAGGAGCACGCCACCGAGCCGTTCGACGTGGACGACGTCGCGGACGCGATCATCACCAAGCTCCAACGGCGCCACCCCCACGTCTTCGCGGACGCGGTGGTGTCGGGTGCCGCCGACGTCGAGGCCGGCTGGGAGGCCATCAAGGCCCTCGAGAAGCCCGACCGGACCGGCCTGCTCGACGGCATCCCCGCGTCCCTGCCGGCGCTCGCCCTGGCGGCCAAGACGGCCTCGCGGCTCGAGCGGACCGGACGGGGCGAGCTGCTCGCCGCCGCCGCTGCGCCGCAGCCTGACGACGTCGGGGCCGCCCTGCTGGCCCTCGTCCTCGACGCCCGGGGTCGGGGCATCGACGCCGAGCAGGCCCTGCGGGGCACCGTCCTGCGCCTCGCCGCGACGGCCGACGGCGACGCCTGAGCGCCCTGCGAGAGGCCGGCGAGGGGCTGACCGGACGGCATACGGCAGGTGCCTGTCCACCGCTCGGACGACGGCACGGTTGGCCGCAGACCCCGGCGCGCCCCCTGCGGCGCACGGGATAGGCTCGAGCCGCACCGCTCACCATCGATCAGGAGAGTACTTGTGGCCAACATCGAAGCAGTAGGCGCACGCGAGATCCTCGACTCGCGTGGCAACCCCACCGTCGAGGTCGAGGTCGCCCTGGAGGACGGCACCATCGCGCGTGCCGCCGTCCCGTCCGGCGCATCCACCGGAGCGTTCGAGGCCGTGGAGCGTCGTGACGGCGACAAGGGTCGCTACCTCGGCAAGGGCGTCGAGGACGCCGTCAACGCCGTGCTGGACGAGATCGCCCCGCGCGTCCTCGGCTACGAGGCCACCGAGCAGCGCCTCGTCGACAACGAGATGCTGTCCCTCGACGGCACCGACAACAAGGGCTCGCTCGGCGCCAACGCGATCCTCGGCGTCTCCCTCGCCGTCGCCAAGGCCGCCGCCGAGTCGGCCGGTCTGCCGCTGTTCCGCTACGTCGGCGGCCCCAACGCCCACGTCCTGCCCGTCCCGATGATGAACATCCTCAACGGTGGGTCGCACGCCGACTCCAACGTCGACATCCAGGAGTTCATGATCGCCCCCATCGGCGCGCCCTCCTTCAAGGAGGCCCTGCGCTGGGGCGCCGAGGTCTACCACGCCCTCAAGTCCGTGCTCAAGGAGCGTGGACTGGCCACCGGTCTCGGCGACGAGGGCGGCTTCGCCCCCAACCTCGAGTCCAACCGCGCCGCGCTGGACCTCATCCTCGACGCGATCCGTGCCGCGGGCTACGAGCCCGGCAAGGACATCGCCCTGGCGCTCGACGTCGCGGCGTCCGAGTTCTACCAGGACGGTTCCTACGCCTTCGAGGGCGGCAGCAAGTCGGCCGACGAGATGATCGCGTACTACGCGGAGCTCGTCGCGGCCTACCCCCTCGTCTCCATCGAGGACCCGCTCAACGAGGACGACTGGGACGGCTGGAAGTCCATCACCGAGCAGCTCGGCGACAAGGTCCAGCTGGTCGGCGACGACCTGTTCGTCACCAACCCCGAGCGGCTGCAGCGCGGCATCTCCAGCGACACCGCCAACGCCCTGCTGGTCAAGGTCAACCAGATCGGCTCGCTCACCGAGACGCTGGACGCCGTCGACCTGGCCCACCGCAACGGCTACCGCTGCATGATGTCGCACCGGTCCGGCGAGACCGAGGACGTCACCATCGCCGACCTGGCCGTCGCCACCAACTGCGGCCAGATCAAGACCGGTGCCCCGGCCCGGTCCGAGCGCGTCGCCAAGTACAACCAGCTCCTGCGCATCGAGGAGGAGCTCGACGACGCGGCCGTCTACGCCGGTGCGGGCGCGTTCCCGCGCTTCAAGGGCGCCAGCGCCTAGTCTGGAGCACATGCCATCCAGCACCTCCCGAGGAGGGACGTCACGCCCCGCGCGACGTCCCTCCTCCGGTGCTGCCGCGGGTTCGTCCCGGCGCCCGGCCGGTGCCGGCGACCGGCAGCGTCGGCCCGCGGAGGGTCCTCGTCGCCGCGTCGGTGAGGGTGGCGGCGTCGGGGGATCCGGCGGGCCGGGCGGCCCGCGAGGGACCGGTGGCTCACGAGGAGCGGGTGGGCCTCGCGGCCGGATGCGACCGGCCACGGTGCGGCGCCTGCTGGGCCTCGCGGCCATCGTCGTGATGCTCGCGATCATGCTCGTCCCCACCCTGCGTCGCTATCTCGAGCAGCGCGACCAGATCGCGACCCTCGAGCACTCCATCGTCGAGCAGCAGCGCCAGGTCGACGACCTGATGCGCGAACGCGCCAAGTGGGACGACCAGGCCTTCCTCGAGCAGCAGATCCGCTCCCGGCTGCACTTCGTCAAGCCTGGCGAGACGTCGTACACCGTGCTCGACCCGCAGAGGGGCCGGCGCACCTCGGTGGACGCCCAGGTGGTCGGGGTCGACCTGGAGGCGCAGCAGGTCCCGTGGTACTCCAAGGTCTGGACCTCCCTGTCCAGCGCGGACCGCCTCGGCCTCGACCCGACGGTGGCCCCGGCCGAGGGTGGCCCGACGCCCACGCCGCAGCCCACGATCTCGGACACCCCCCGCCCCGGCTCCACCCCGTCCGGCAGCGCCCCCGGCGGCCGCACCTCGCCCGGTGCCTCGCCCACGCGCTGACGCCGGGCTCCCGACATACCTCTCCTCCCGAAGGCCAAGGCCACCGCATGAGCAACGAGTCCACCACGCCCGCACCGGGTCTCACCGACGAGGACGCCGCAGCGGTCCACGCCCAGCTCGGGCGCGAGGCGCGCGGCGTCGTCGAGGTCGCCCACCGCTGCCCGTGCGGACGTCCTGACGTCCTGCGCACCCTGCCGAGGCTGCCGGACGGCACGCCGTTCCCGACCACCTACTACGCCACCTGCCCACGGCTGACCGGTGCCCTGTCGACCCTCGAGGCGCAGGGCGTGATGCGCGAGATGAGCGAACGCCTCCGGGACGACGAGGCGCTGGCGGGCGCCTACCGGCGGGCGCACGAGGCCTACCTCGCCGACCGCGCCGAGCTGGGCTCGGTCCCCGAGATCGACGGCATCTCGGCCGGGGGCATGCCCACCCGCGTCAAGTGCCTGCACGTCCTCGCCGGTCACGCGCTGGCCGCCGGGCCCGGCGTCAACCCCTTGGGGGACGAGGCCGTCGAGGCCGTGGGGGAGTGGTGGGCCCCCGGACCCTGCGTCGCCCCCACCGAGGACGGCTGGGAGCGCCGGTGACCGACGGGGCCGTTCGTCGCGTCGCGGCCGTGGACTGCGGGACCAACTCCATCCGCCTGCTGGTCGCGGACGTCGAGGTCGCCGGGCCTGATGGGCCTGCGGCGCCTGCCGTCGGCGCGCTGCACGACGTGGTCCGCCGCATGGAGGTCGTCCGTCTCGGCGAGGGGGTCGACCGGACCGGGCGCATCTCCGAGGCCGCCATGGAGCGGGCTCTCGGACGGTCGCGCGAGTATGCCGAGCAGTGCGCCGACCTCAGCGTCTCGGCCGTGCGCTTCGTGGCGACCTCGGCCGCCCGCGACGCCGGCAACGCGGAAGACTTCGCGGCCGGGGTGAGAGCCGCCTTCGCCGAGCACGGGCACGACGGCGTCGTCCCCGAGGTGATCACCGGCGACGAGGAGGCCGAGCTGTCCTTCCTCGGCGCGACGGGTGACCTGGCGGCAGCCGGTATCCCCGGCCCCTACCTCGTCGTCGACCTCGGCGGCGGGTCCACCGAGCTGGTGCGCGGGACGGCTGAGGGTGCCGTCGAGGCGGCGCGGTCGGTCGACATGGGATGCGTGCGGCACGCCGAGCGCTACCTGCACCACGACCCGCCGACGGCCGACGAGCTCGCCGCCGCCCTGGCGGAGGTCGACCGGCAGCTCGACCTGGCCTGCAGCACGGTCGAGCTCGCCGGCGTGCGCACGCTGGTCGGCGTCGCCGGCACCGTGACGACGGTGACCGCGCACGCGATGGGGCTCGCGGCATACGACCCCGAGGTCATCCACCTGTCCCGGCTCCCTGCCGACGTGGTCCGCGCCGCCTGCGCGGACCTGGTGCACCTGGACCGACCGAGCCGAGCGGCGCTGCCGTTCATGCACCCGGGCCGCGTCGACGTCATCGGGCCCGGGGCCCTGATCTGGGGCCGGATCGTCGAGCGCGTCGTGGGGGCGGGCGCCGACGACCTCGTCGTCTCCTCCGAGCACGACATCCTCGACGGCGTCTGCCTGCGCCTGGCGGGTTCGGTCGACTGACCGAGGGAGGCCGGCCACGGGCCTACACTGGGGGGAGCACGTGCTCCGGGGTCGGTGCAATTCCGAGCCGGCGGTGACAGTCCGCGACCCGACCACCTCTCGAGGTGGGCGGTTGACCTGGTGGAACTCCAGGACCGACGGTGAAAGTCCGGATGGGAGGCAGCACGCGGCGCCTCGTCGGCGCCCGCTCCGGTCGTCGCGACCGGGTCGGAGCCGCACCTGGCGCACGTCCGTCGACCGACGGTGACCCCGGCGCAGCCACGCAGCAACGGCACGGGAGTCGACCGGAGGTGAGGATGACCCGACACGCGCGGCACACCTGGCTGGCGCCGCTGGCGCTCGGCGCGGTCCTGCTGGCCGTCTGGGAGCTGGTCGCGGCCTACGGCGGTCTGCCCGCCTTCCTCCTGCCCGGCCCGGTCGACGTGGCGACGCGGCTGGTGGGCATGCTCAGTGGACCCGTGGTGTGGCCCTATGTCGCGCTCACCCTCGCCGAGGCCCTCGGGGGCTGCGCGCTCGGCGCGGCGGTCGCGCTGCCGCTGGCCGTGCTGATCCACCGCTCGCGCTGGGTCGGTGCCGCCGTCACCCCCTTCCTCGGCGCCACCCAGGCGATCCCCGCCATCGCGCTCGCGCCGCTGCTGGTGCTCTGGGTCGGCTACGGCCTGACCGCGATCGTGGCGCTGTGCTCGCTCATGGTGTTCTTTCCCATCCTCATCTCCTCGGTCGTCGGCCTCACCCACGTGCCGCACGAGGTGGTCGACGCCGCCCGGATCGACGGCGCCGGCAGCTGGGACCTGCTGCGCCACGTCGAGGCACCCCTGGCGCTCCCCAACGTCCTCGCCGGGCTGCGCAACGGCTTCACCCTGTCGGTGACCGGGGCGGTCGTGGGCGAGATGGTCATGGGCGGCGAGGGACTCGGCACCCTGCTCACCCTGCAGCGCGACGCCGTCGACACCGCCGGCATGGTCGCCGTCATCGTCATGCTGTGCGCCATCGCGGCCTCGGCATACACCCTGCTCCTGGTCGTCGAGCGACGCTCCTCGATCGTCGCCGACGTCCGCGAGACCCCGCGCGGCTGACCTCGAACCGTCCCCACCCCCCATCAGCCACCCCCCGCAGCACCCCTCGAGAGGACCACTCCCCGTGACCATCACCCGCCGATCCCTGCTCACCGCCGCCGGACTCACCTCGGTGCTGGCGCTGGCCGCGTGCGGCGGCGGCAGCGGCAGCGGCAGCGATCAGGTGGTCCGGTCGTCCACCGCTGCCACCCCCGCCGGCAGCAGCGCCGGGGGTGGCAAGGCCACGGTGGGCCTGACCTACATCCCCAACATCCAGTTCGCGCCGTTCTACGTGGGGATCGAGCAGGGCTACTTCCGCAAGCGGGGGGCCGACGTCGCGGTGCGGCACCACGGCGCGCAGGAGGGGCTGTTCACCGCGATCGCCTCCGGGCAGGAGGACCTCGTGATCGCGGGGGGCGACGAGATGATCGAGGCGCGGGCCAAGGGCCTGGACCTCGTCGCGGTCGCCTCCTACTACCGGCGGTACCCCGTCGAGCTGATCGTCCCGGCCGACTCCCCGATCAAGACGCCAGCCGACCTCAAGGGCCGGTCCCTCGGGGTTCCCGGGCGGTATGGCGAGAGCTGGCTCGGGGCCCTGGCGATGTTCAAGGCCGCCGGGATCACCGACCAGGACGTGCGGGTCACCGAGATCGGCTACACCAGCCAGGCCGCGCTCGCGACCGACAAGGTCGACGCCGTCATGGGCTATGCCAACAACGACACCGTGCAGATGCGGCTCGCGGGGCTCGACGTGCGCTCGATCCCGCTCACCGCGACCGGTGAGGTCCCGCTCGTGTCCATCTCGCTCGTCACGACGAGGAAATATCTTCAGGCCAACCCGGCGCGGGTGCGCGCGGTGGCCGACGGCATGCTCGACGGCATCCAGACGATGGCCTCCGACCCGGAGCAGACCATCAAGGACTCGTCGCGGCACGTGCCCAACCTCGCGGACGCCAAGGCCGCCACCGCGGCCCGCGCCACGCTGGACGCCACGGTCAAGGTGATGCTCACCAAGGACGGGGCGGTCAGCGGTCGGCTGGACCCGGCGCAGTGGGCGTCGATGACGGCGTTCATGCGCTCGCAGGGCCTCATCGCCAAGGACGTCCCCGCCGCCGATGCGGTGGCGGCGGGCTACGTCTCGCGCTGACGCGACCTGCCGCGGACGTGAGGCCGTCAACGCGGCCGGTGGGGGCCTCGAGGCCCAGCTGGCCCGCAAGGCCTCCGGTGGCTCGCTGTTCCGCGAGCCGCAGATCAACGCCTGGTATGCCGTCAAGGGCGATCGCGTGCTGCCCCTCAACGACGAGGCGCGGGCAGCCGTCGGTGCCGGCATGGCGCTGCGCGACTACCAGCGCACCGTGCACGCCAAGTACGCCGACAAGCTGCCGGGCTCCGGCTACGACCGGTCCGGCAACGCAGGCGGATTCGCGGCGGGCGGTGCGCCGGCAGCGGCCCAGCCCGTGGCGGGGCAGCCCGCGGCGCAGAGGTCAGCCCAGACGTCCGACTCGCCCGCGCCGATGGTGGCCGGTGGTCTGGGGCTGGGGCTGGGGCTGGTGGCCGCGGCCGGTGCGGTGGTGGCCGCAGCCCGTCGCCTTCGCACCCACGCCTGACCCGACCGGCGGCCGCCGACCACAGCGTCGGGCGGCCTGCCACGAGTCAGCCCCGGTCACGAAGGGCCGTCCCGCCGTCGCGGGGCGGCCCTTCGTCATGCGCCGACGGTCCGGCATACCGACGACGAAGGTGCAGGTGCCGAACGACGCCACGAGAGCGGACCGTGCCTATCCCGCTGTGGACACTAGTGCGCATGGCGCGGTAGTGTGCGACGTGGAAGAAGGGGGTGCCCATGGAGACCACTCAGCTCGTCAAGGGCGTGCTGGATCTCGCTGTCCTGGCGGTGGTGGCACGCGAGGACGGCTACGGCTACGACGTCGTCCGGCGCATCCGGGCGGCGGGGCTCGAGGACGTGGGGGAGGCCAGCGTCTACGGCACGCTTCGCCGGCTCTTCGCGGCCGGCGCGCTGACGTCCTACGTCGTGCCGAGCGACGAGGGCCCGCACCGCAAGTACTACGGCATCACCGGCGAGGGGCGCGCGATCCTCGAGCGCCAGGGCAAGACCTGGCGGACCTTCGCCGGGACCATGAACGACCTGCTCAAGGATGCGGAGGCAGTGGCATGAGCGACACGATCGTGCTGGGCGACAACGAGATCCGCGACTACGTGGCGCGGGTGAGGCGGGCGCTGGACGACCTGCGCGCCGACGACGTCGACGAGCTGACCTCCGGCATGGAGGCCGACCTGGCCGAGATCCGTTCCGAGGCAGGCTCGCTCGTCGCCCGCCTTGGCGAGCCCGAGACCTACGCCGCCGAGCTGCGCGCCGCTGCCGGCCTGCCCCCACGATCCGCCGTGGCCTCCCGCACCAGGGGGATGCGGGAGGCCACGGCTACCGTGCGGGAGTCGTATGACGCTGCGCTGCAACGGCATCCGTGGCTGCGTCACCCGCGCGACTATGTCAGGACGCTCCACCCGGCGTGGTGGCTGCTGCGGGCTTCCTCGCCGTGTGGTGCATCAACGCGATGCTGGGCCTGGGGCAGGTGGCGAGCGTGCTGCTGCTCCTCGCCGCCGTGCCCCTGAGCGTGTGGATCGGCTGGCGCGGCAGGGGGGTGCCCAGGGCTGCTCGGTTGGCGATCGGCCTGGCCAACACGATCGCCGTGGTCGCCTCGCTGGTATTCGGGGCGCAGCTGGTCGAGCGGTTCTACGGGGACGGGAACTACCTGCCGGCCGTGTACTCCCAGCCTGCGGCGCCGTCCGGACTGTCCAGGGAAGGTGTCGAGGTGGCCAACGTCTTCGTCTACGACGAGCAGGGCAACCCGGTTCCGCGGGCCCGGCTCTTCGACGAGGGCGGAAGCCCTTTGATCGTGCGGCCGCACGACGTGCAGGACCGGATCGCCTCCGTCGACAGCTATGGGCAGGCGCAGCGCAACGTCGTCCCCCGCAGCCTGCCGAGCACCGACGCCTGGCACCCCACCCAAGAACAGCTCGACGCCGAGGAGTACGCCTGGCGGCCGCCGGCCACCCTGCCGCCGCTGCTGCCCGTGCAGCCGGCGCCGACCGCCACCCCGTCGCCCGGCGCCAGCTCGGCGGCCGGTTCGAACCCGACGTCAAGCCTGAGCGCGACCCTTGGCCCGAGTGTGACGTCCAGCCCGAGCAGGCCGGGCGGTCCGAGCGGCGGCCCGACCATGACCTCCGGGCCCTCGACCGCACCTACGTCGACCGCCACGGCCCCGACGCCCACCCCGACCGGGACGACGACCCCCTGAGCGCGTCCGAAGCTGACCACTCGGCGGGGTCCCTCCTCGCCGAGTGGTCGGTCATGGGCGGGGTGTGGGTCGGTAAGTGACCGGTCGGCGGGGTGGGGTGGCATCCTGCGGGGCATGGACCTGCTCCTCCCGCACCCCGGCACCGGCGACCTCCACCCGTCGCCGGTGCCGCCGGGCACCGGCTGACCGGGGGATCCCTCGCGGCCCCGCACCCCGCGTGCCGCAGCCCCGGAGGACGTCATACGGCTGGCCGGGTCGGCCCGGACCCTGGACCAGCTCGACGCGAGAGTGGCTGTCTGCCAGGCCTGCCCGCGGCTCGTCGCGTGGCGCGAGAGCGTCGCGGAGACCAAGCGGGCGGCGTTCGCCGACCAGCCCTACTGGGGCCGCCCGGCGCCGGGGTGGGGCGACCCGCACCCGCGCGCGCTGATCGTCGGGCTCGCCCCCGCCGCCCACGGGGCCAACCGGACCGGCCGGATCTTCACCGGGGACCGCAGCGGGGACTGGCTGTATGCCGCGCTCCACCGCGCGGGCCTGGCCAGCCAGCCCACCAGCGTGCACGCGGCAGACGGCCTCCAGCTGCACGGCGTGCGCATCACGGCCCCGGTGCACTGCGCGCCCCCGGACAACCAGCCCTCGACCCTGGAGAAGGCCACCTGCGCACCGTGGCTGGATCGTGAGATCACCCTCGTGGAGCGCGATCTCGAGAGCCTGCTCGCCCTCGGCGGCATCGGCTGGGCGCAGGCGATCGGCGCCGCGAGACGACTCGGCTGGACCGTGCCGCGTCCCGCGCCGAAGTTCGGCCACGGCGCCGAGGCCACCCTGATCACCGCGCGGGGCAAGGAGATCCGCCTCGTGGGGTGCTATCACGTCAGCCAGCAGAACACCTTCACCGGCCGCCTGACCGAGACGATGCTCGACGAGGTGATCGCTCGGCTGTGACCCCGAGCAGGGTGCTGCCCCCGGGTGATGGGGCCGGGGGCAGCGGGGGATGGGCGAGCAGGTCAGTGGGCGAGGGCGTGCTCCTCCTGCGTGCCCTCGTGGACGGGGAGGGGCGAGACCGGCAGCGGCTCGAACCGCGAGGTGAAGAACCGCAGCGTCGGAGACTCGTAGACGAACCGCAGACCGCGGATCGATGCGCGCCGCTGCCAGACGGCGATCACGGCGTCGGCGACGACGTCCATGTGGGCGTTGGTGTAGACGCGCCGGGGGATCGTCAGCCGGACGAGCTCGAGCTTGGGGTGGTTGTGCTCGCCGGTCTTGGTGCGGCCGGCCGAGACGATGCCGCGCTCCATGGCGCGCACCCCGGACTCGACGTAGATCTCGGCGGCGAGCGACTGGGCCGGGAGCTCGTCCTGGGGGACGTGGGGCAGGAAGGCACGCGCGTCGAGGAACACCGCGTGGCCGCCGATGGGCTGCACCACGGGGATGCCCGCCTCGATCAGACGCTCGCCGAGGTAGCGCACCTGGCCGATGCGGTGGGCGAGGTAGTCGTCGTCCAGCGCCTCGCGCAGGCCGACGGCCATGGCCTCCAGGTCGCGACCGGCCAGCCCGCCATACGTCGGCATGCCCTCGTAGAGGACGACGAGCTCG
The DNA here is from genome assembly GCF_002453335.1 of Arsenicicoccus sp. UBA6765. Lineage (NCBI taxonomy): Bacteria > Bacillati > Actinomycetota > Actinomycetes > Micrococcales > Intrasporangiaceae > Arsenicicoccus > Arsenicicoccus sp. UBA6765. The sequence goes on along the minus strand of NZ_DKGR01000063.1, from coordinate 128,344 downwards.
CGGGCCTTGATCAGGATGTCCTCGTCGCGCATGGCGAGGAAGCCGCCGATGTTGACCAGGCAGTCCTTCTTGCCGGACATGGTCAGGCCGTCGAAGTGGGACAGCATCTCCTTGGCGATCTGCGCGCAGGGCGTGTCGGCGTAGCCCTCCTCGCGCTGCTGGATGAAGTAGGCGTTCTCGGCGAGGCGGGTCGCGTCGGACCACATGATGATGCCGTGCTCGTCGCAGATCTCGCGGACGGCCCTGATGTTGGCCATGGAGACGGGCTGGCCGCCGGCCATGTTCACGGTGACCGCGACGTTGATGTAGGCGATCTGGTCGGCACCCACCTCGTCGATCAGGGCGCGGAGCTTGTCGAGGTCGACGTTGCCCTTGAAGGGGTGGATGGCGGACGGGTCGTGGGCCTCGTCGATGATGACGTCGTGGAAGGTCGCGCCGGCCAGCTCCTGGTGGGCGCGGGTGGTGGTGAAGTACATGTTGCCGGGCACGTGCTGGCCGGGCGTGATGAGGATCTGGGAGATGAGGTGCTCGGCGCCGCGGCCCTGGTGGGTGGGGCAGGTGTAGGGAAACCCGTAGAACTCCTCGACGGCGTTCCACAGGTTGTCGAAGGACCGCGCCCCGGCATAGGCCTCGTCGCCCAGCATCATGGCGCTCCACTGCGCGTCGCTCATCGCGGAGGTGCCCGAGTCGGTGAGCAGGTCGATGTAGCAGTCCTTGCTCTTGAGCAGGAAGGTGTTGTGGCCGGCGGCCCGGATCGCCTCCTCGCGCTCGGCGCGGGTCGTCATGTGCAGGGGCTCGACCATCTTGATGCGATACGGCTCGGCGTTGACCACGGAGCTCACCTTCCTCGTCTCTGGTTGCGTCCTGGTTGCGTGCCGCCCACGCTGCTCCTGGGGCAGTCGCTACGCAACCCAGGCGGGTCCGGGCGCACAGAGTGTTCAATGTGCCGAGCAATCAGCCGTATGACGTGGGCAGTATGACCATAAGTCACGGCGCGCGGTCGACAACAGCGAGTCCGCGACGGCCGACCTCAGGGTCTTCGGGAGGCGACGCGAGGGGACCTCCGGCGCGGATTCGTTAAATCGTTCAAACGTTTCATCGCGGGTGACCGCACGGCGTGGACCTGCGACAAGATCGGGGGGTCCCGCTCCGGGCAGGTGCGGAGGTGATTAGATTCATAGGTGCGTGGCCCAGGCCGCGCAGCGATGACAACGGCGTCCTCGCACGACACCCTGACGTCCGCCATCACCGCAAGGAAGGCACCACATGCCCCATCCTGTCGATCCGACGACGACCGACGCCTGGCGCGAGCTCACCGACGCGCGCGACGACCTGGAGCCCGACCTGCGTGGCTGGTTCGCCGCCGACCCCGACCGGGCGCGCCGCCTGAGCCTGGACGCCGGTGACCTGCACGTCGACCTGTCCAAGAATCTCGTCGACGACCGGATCCTCGCCGAGCTGGTCCGCCTGGGCGAGCAGGTGGGGCTGATCGAGCGTCGCGACGCGATGTTCGGCGGCGAGCGCATCAACGTCACCGAGAAGCGTGCGGTCCTGCACACCGCTCTGCGGGCACCCGAGGGCACGGTCGTCGAGCTCGAGGGTCACGACGTGGTCCCGGACGTCCACGCCGAGCTGGCCAAGCTCTACGCCTTCGCCGACGAGGTGCGCTCGGGACGCTGGACCGGCGTGACGGGTCGCCGCATCAAGAACGTCGTCAACATCGGCATCGGTGGCTCGGACCTCGGCCCGGTCATGGCCTACGAGGCGCTGAAGCCGTTCGGGCAAGAGGGGCTGGAGCTGCGCTTCATCTCCAACATCGACCCCACCGACGTCCACGAGAAGACCGCATACCTCGACCCCGAGGAGACGCTGTTCATCGTCGCGTCCAAGACCTTCACGACGCTCGAGACCCTCACCAACGCCCGCCTCGCCAAGAAGTGGCTGCTGGACGGCTTGGCCGAGCGCGGCGCCATCCGCGAGGGCGACAGCGACCAGGCGCTCTCGGCGATCGCGCAGCACTTCGTCGCCGTGTCGACGGCGCTGGACAAGGTCAGCGAGTTCGGGATCGACCCGGCCAACGCCTTCGGGTTCTGGGACTGGGTGGGCGGTCGCTACTCCGTGGACTCCGCCATCGGCACCTCGCTCGCCGTGGCCATCGGGCCGGAGCGGTTCGCCGAGCTCCTCGCCGGCATGCACACGATGGACGAGCACTTCCGCACCACCCCGCTGGAGCGCAACGTCCCCGCGGTCATGGGCCTGCTCAACATCTGGAACTCCAACTTCCTCGGCGCCCACACGCACGCCGTGCTGCCCTACGCGCAGTACCTCCACCGCTTCCCGGCCTACCTCCAACAGCTCACCATGGAGTCCAACGGCAAGAGCGTGCGGTATGACGGCACGCCCGTCACGACCGAGACCGGCGAGATCTGGTGGGGCGAGCCCGGCACCAACGGCCAGCACGCGTTCTACCAGCTCATCCACCAGGGCACCCGCCTCGTGCCGGCGGACTTCATCGCGTTCGCCAACCCGTCGCACCCCCTCAAGGACGGCGCCCAGGACGTCCATGAGCTGTTCCTCGCCAACTTCCTCGCCCAGACCGCGGCGCTCGCCTTCGGCAAGACCGCCGAGGAGGTCCGCGCCGAGGGGACTGAGGAGGCGCTCGTCCCCGCCCGCGTGTTCGAGGGCAACCGGCCCACCACCTCGATCATGGCGCCCGCCCTCACCCCGTCCACCCTCGGCCAGCTGATCGCGCTCTACGAGCACATCACCTTCGTCGAGGGCGTCGTGTGGGGCATCGACTCGTTCGACCAGTGGGGCGTCGAGCTCGGCAAGAAGCTCGCCAAGGAGGTCGGCCCGGCCATCGAGGGCGACGCCGACGCCCTGGCCGCGCAGGACCCGTCCACGCAGGGGCTCATCGAGTACTACCGCGAGCACCGCACCAGCTGAGGGGCCACAGACCGAGGGGCACAGACTGAGGGGCACAGACCTGGCTCCGGCACCACGCCGCAGCCACGAGAAGCGGGCCGACCCGAGGGGGCGGCCCGCTTCTCGGCATACGACCTGGTCGCGCTCTAGTCTGGGCCTGCCCTCGTAGCCCAACGGCAGAGGCAGGCGACTTAAAATCGCTCGAGTGCGGGTTCGAGTCCCGTCGGGGGCACCCAACGCACAAGGCTCGAACCTTGGCCCGAGGAATCAAGGGCTGGGGTTCGGGCCTTGTCGGCGTTCTCTGCCCAGGTGAGCGCGTCGGCGTTGACCTCGGGGTCGAGCAGCATCTCGAAGGGCCGGTTGTTCTCGACGCGCAGTTCGTCGTCCTCCTCGATGTAGACCTTGGTGAAGAAGGCCTGGTTGCACAGGCGCCGGTTGGCGTCGTCGCAGCGGGCGTAGATGTCGGCGCAGTTCTCCAACAGGTTCAGGGCGTCGTCCAGGTGCGCGCGGGCGTCGGTGTACTCGCCGTGGTGGGCGTCGAGGCGGCGGTTCACCTGGTCGAGTTCTCCGGCGATGCGGTCTTGTTCCCGTTTGAGGACGGCGAGCGGGATCGCGTCGGCGTAGTGGGCCTGCATGAGCCGGTCTTGCTCGTGCTCCAGGCGGTCGCGGTTCGCGGTGAGCTGGGCGAGTTCGTCGGCTTCGGCGGACATCAGCCGGTCGAACTCGTGGTGCAGCATCCCGGCCAGAGCTTCGCGTCGGGCGGGGGTGAGTTGCACGCGCTGGTAGTAGTTCTCGATCAAGTGCTCGACGTCCTCGATGAGGATGGCCTGCCTCGTGCAGTCGGTCCGCTTGGAGTGCCGCCCTGAGCAGACGAAGTAGGGGTAGACGTTGCCGTGTCGGTTCTTCGCGTTTGACACGATGAGGCGGGACCCGCAGGCCCCGCAGTAGACGGTGCCTTTCAGGTAGTGGTCGTGCACCTGGGTTGCCTCGGATGCGCTCTTGTGCGCGGTGAGGACGGACTGCACCTGGTACCAGACCTCGGCCGGGACGAGCGGCTGGTGCGCACCCTTGTAGGCGACGCCGCGGTAGATCACGTCGCCCTTGTAGTACGGGTTCGTCAGCATTCGGTGTACCGAGGACACAGCGAGCGGTTTCGAGGGCCGCTTCGGGGTGGGAAGACTGACCAGCCCTCGCGACGTCAGCTCGTCGTGGATCTGGCTGACGGTCCAGTTCCCGGAGGCGTATGCCTTGTATGCCCACTCAATCAGCGGTGCCCGGTCGGGGTCGAGCTGCACCGTGCGAACTTCGCGGCCGAGCTCGTCGCGGGAACGGATGTTGAGGTAGCCGATCGGTGCCTTGCCGACCGTGCCGCCGGTGGCGGCTTTCTGCGTCATGCCCTTGATGACCTCGGTGGCGAGATTGCGGGAGTAGAACTCCGCGATCGTGGACATGATGCCGTGCAGCAGCATCCCGCTGGGGGTCTCGTCAATGTTCTCGGTCGCGGAGACGAGCATGACCCCGGCCTCCTGCAAGGCGAGGTGGATCGTTACGTCGTCGGCGCGGTTGCGGGCGAGCCGGTCGACCTTGTGGACGATGCAGTACGCGACACGGTTGCGCTTGACGTACTGGATCATCCGCATCAGCTCGGGCCGGTCGGCCTTGCGGGCGGACTCGCCCGCGTCGATGAACTCCTTCACGATGACCGCGCCGAGCTGTTCGGCCTTGCGGCGGTTGGCCTCGCGCTGGGCGGGAATGGAGAAGCCTTCATCGGTGCCGCCCTTCTCGGCTTGCTCCTTGGTGGAGACGCGCAGGTAGGACACCGCGAGTGCGGTGCCCTGGGGCGGTTCGATGAGACTGCGCACCGGGTCTGGAGTGCGCGCGGACGTGGTACTCATGGGGGCCTGCTCTCACGAAATCTCGGCCCTCGCGCTCGGGCTGAACGCCCGAGGGGTGCTGATCGTGAGAGGAAGCCCGAAAGCTCTAGGACTAGGCCGGAACGGCCACGTAAACGTTGCCCGCCGGAGCGGGGTTTGGGACCACAACACCACGTCGACGCGAGGCTTGCTTGTGCTCGATTCTACCCGGATGCCTGGTCGGCGACCATTGCCGGACGGTAGGTCTCCGGTATTGCGGCGGCGCGACGCTCGGCGCGCGATCGGCCGGTCTCCTGCAAGGTCAGCCGGATCAGAACCTCGGCGAGCTTGTGCAAGTCGGCGTCCTCGCGATGTACCGCGCGTACGGAGAATGAACGGTCCTCATAGCGGCGCCGGTCGGTCTTCTTGACGTAGGTGCCCATCAGTCGCGCAACTCCCCAGTGGCAGGGTCGAGGCCGGCGTAGAACTCGTCCTCGGCCTGCTTGCGGGCGGCGACGTCATCGAGGACGAACTGCACGAAGTCCTCGTCGCGGTTGGCGATGATCCGGTCCTCGACGGGCTCTGCCGGGTCCTCGCCGGGCCAGACGGTCTGCCGGGTGGGGCGGTCTCGGTCGAGGCGGGTGCCGCAGGCGGCGACCCAATCCCTGAGCCGCTGTCTGGCGTCGGCGAAGTCGCGGTGCCAGCCCAGCGGCGCGGAGGCGTTCTGCTCGCTGTCGTAGGCGGCCAGCCAGTGCAGGTGCAGGGCCGAGAGCTCCCAGACGAGCTCGGGGTGGCGGTGCCAGAACGGCGGCACCACCGATGCGGGCAGACCATATGTCGTGCGGAGCCAGTTGACCCACTTATTCAGCTCCAGCCACTCGGCCTCGGCTTCCTCGCTCGTCAGGAGGTTCCAGTTGATAGGGTGCGGCGGCTCGGGCAGCAACGACCCCTCGAACTCCTCGGGCGCCTCATCGAGGTCGGGCTCGTCACCCAGGTCCGGCGCGTCGCTGTCGTTCTCGTTCATCATGGTCACCGCCGGTCAGAGTCCGAGCGCCGGTGCGGCGTTGCGGGCCTCGCGGCGCGCCTCGGCATCGACGGACTGCCCCGCGGCTTCTCGCGTGACGGCGGGCTGGCGGCGGGTCCGCTTGACCTCGTAGCGGGTGCGGGCGAGGTCGTGGCCGAGCTTCTTCGCCACGAACTCCTCGGCTTTGACGACTTCGCCGTCCGGCGTGGTGTGGTCGTACTCGCGGACGTAGCCCTCTGCGACGAACTTGTCGCCCTTGGCGAGGCGGTCGTGCGCGCGTTCGGCGGTCTTCTTGAACGCGACGAGGTCGTGGAAGGTCGTCTCGGTCTGCGTGAACGACCCGTCCTCCTCACGGCGGTAGTGTTCCTGGCCGATCTTGACGTACAGGCGCGCGTCGCCGCGCTCGGTGTAGGTGAGCTGCGGGTCGGAGGCGATAAACCCGGAGAGGGATTCCTGCGTGTGGAGAGCCATCGGACTGTCCTCATTTCTGACATCGACGGGCGGCCCCACAGCCGGGGCCGCCCTTGTGTCAGGCAGGTGCGCCCGGCTCCTCCAGCGGACGGCGTTGCAGCAGCGCCTCGATGCCGGCCCGGTCGGCCCGCAGTTCCTTCGCATCCGGCCGGTCGAGCCAGGTCCGCATCCTCGTGACTATGGGCGGCGCGGAGCGCAGCAGCACGAGCGCAGTCCCGAACGGCAACGTCCTGATCGTGTCGGGCGGCATGATCGGGACGCGCCGGATGGAGCGTTGCGCGGAGCGGGAGCCGTGGTCTCCGACCGTGGTGGAGTCGGTCACCTCGTCGCGCTCGCCGATGAGCGTGGTCAGGTCGTGCAGGTCGCGGCTGTTGGAAGCGCCGCCGAGGATGATCTTGACGATGGAGGCGTCCCAGATCGCGCCGGCGGCGTTCTCCGACCATTTCTCCCGCGCCTGAGCGAGGCTTTGGAGTACGGGCATGGTCGTGATCCCGGTGCCGCCGCCTTCGGCCATGAGCGTGGGCAGTGACGGTAAGGGGGCGAGGTTGCCGACCTCATCGAGGGCGAGCAGCAAGGGCGGGTCGAGCCTCGCGCCGGGGCTTCCGGCGGCGATGCGGCGGGCGGCTTCCACGACGTCTTCCACGAACGCCGCCACCAACGCCGCGCTGTTGTTGGCGCCGGCGCCGGTCGCCAGCAGGTAGAGCGTTCCGCGGGCACGGAGAAAGGCTTCGGGGTCGAAGTTCTCGCCTTCGCGCGGCGACACGGCGTCGAGCACGCGCGGGTCCGCCAGGGCGGCGAGGGCGAGGGAGACGCCTTGCCAGATGGAGTCGCGGGTTCTCGGGTCGGAGTCGATCATCGCCTGTAGCGACTCCGCCCACCCGACAGCCGCTCGTGGGTTCGCTGTCAGGATCGCGACTGCGTCCGCGGCGGCGGATGGGTCGAGGGTCCACCGGAACAGTTCACCCGGTGGGCGACGGTCGAGGGCAGCGGCGTGGAGCAGGGCTTGGAGGGCGGTGCGGGTCTTGCCTTCCCAGAACCCGCCGCCTTCGACTCCGCCTGCGGACAGGCCGGTGCCGGCGGCGAGTCCGGTGGCGCGGATCATCGCGGTCAGCGGGTCCTCGCACCCGCGGATGGGTGACCATCTGAGGCCTGCGGGGATGCCTTCGGCGAGGTGCTGTGGGTCGAACACGGCGACCGGGCCGATGCGCTCGCGGGCGCGGAGAGTCGCGGTGAGGTTGTCCGGCCGGGTCGAGGTGGTGACGACTGCGCCGGGTGCGTCGAGGATGGTGTTGATGACGATGTGGGCGCCCTTCCCGGACCGGGGCGGGCCGATCAGCAGGATGCTGTCCTCCACCGATGCCCACACGCTCTTGCCGCGCGACTGGCCGATCCGGTAGCCGACGTCCTCCGGTGTCGGCTTGTGGAGCGAGGGTCGCAGGTGCCCGGCCCGGCGCAGCAGCGCGGTCTCGGAGGCGGCCTTGGTGACCTCGGTGCGGGTGGCGATACCGGGGATGCGGTAGGGGTCGTTCTTGACCTGTCGGCCGTGCTCGCGGAAGAACCGCCACCCCCAGCACCCTGCGCCAGCGGCGGCGAGGATGAGGACGGCGGCGGTGATCCAGTACGCCACGACGTTCAGACCGGGTGCGCCGAGCGCGGCCGCCGGGTCGCCGGGGTTGAGCAGCACGCCCAACCCGGCCTCGACTCCGCCGGCGGGTTGCCCGGTCCCGGTGATCCACGCGGCGACCGAGCCGGCGCCGCGGAGGATGGCGGCGAGGATCGCGGCGCCGATGAGGAGGCCGATGCCGAGGTTGCTCAGCTCGTCCCCGAGCGATCCCGTCGGCCTCGGGGTGGTCATTCGGGGTGCCCGATCGTGAGCGTCCCGGAGACGCGGCCGAGCAGGATCACCTCTCGGGTCGGGCTCACGGCGAGCTGGTCGGCGGTGAGCAGGCCGCGCATCGCGCCGTCCGGGGCGGCATCGCCGTGGGCGATGACGACGGCGATCGCCACGTCCTCGCCCGGCACGAACCCCTCGCCGTGGAGCGCCACGAGTTCGGGCGGAGCACTCGCGACCGGTGGCTCAGGTGCGGGGGCGGGTTTTGGTTCGGTGCGGCGGCGTCTGGTCGGAGTGATGATGTCGGTGAACGTGCTTCCGTCCGCTTCGCGCACCTCGACCCGCACCGGCGAGCGGCGCTGTTCGGTGAGCTGGTCGAGGACGGCGGCGAAGTCCTCTCGTCGCCACGGAGGCGCGAACGGCTCCGGCTCGAACGGCACGCCGTCGACGGTGACCGTCATGCGTCCGTCGTCGGTGATCGTGATGACCACGAGCGGGAGAACGACCGGCACAGCCTCGACCTCGTCACGGTGAACAGACGCGGGCATGATCGTGCGCTTATAGCGGGGCCGGGCCATCACGCCGCACCGCCCGCGGCGGGAACCGTCAGCGAGGCCGACGGTTCGTCATTCTCAACGGTGAACTTCCCGGTTTCTGCGATCATGCGGCTCGTGGTGTCGAAGGCGGCGAACTCGGCGGGGTGGAGTTGGTGCTGCACGACGAAGGAGCGGTCCTTGATGCGCCACAGCCCCTGCCCGGTCCCCAGGCCGGGAAGCAGCTTCTGCTCAGTGCCCGTGAGGCCGAGCGCTGTTGCGGTGGAGCCGAGCTGGTCGGCTTCCTGCCGGTAGACGATCCTGGTCTCCGCGTTCGCCAGCAGCGACGATGCGAGGGCGCGCATGGCGGAGCCCTGGTCGCCGACGTTGTCGAGGTCGGAGAGCTTGTGGAAGATCAGCATGTTCGCGATTCCGAAGTGCCGGGCGAGCCGCCACTGGGCGTCCATACGCCGCAGGAGGGACGGGTAGGCCATCAGGCGCCAGGCTTCGTCGTAGATCACCCAGCGTTGCCCGCCTGCCGGGTCGGACAGGGCCGACTCCATCCACGCCGACGAGCACGTCATCAGCACCGAGATCAAGGTGCTGTTCTCCGCGACCCGGGACAGGTCGAGGGACACCATTGGCAGGGACGGGTCGAACCTGACCGTGGACGGGCCGTCGAACAGTCCTTGGAGGTCGCCCGCGACGAGTCGGCGCAGGGCGTGGCCGACGAGCCGACCGTCTTCCGCGAGCCGTCCATCCGCGTCGTCGGCCGAGGTTGGGGTAAGGATGCGGTCGACGACCATCGGCAGGATCGGAACCTCCGCGCTCCGTACCGCGTCTTGGAGGGCGAGGTCGATCGCGGTGTGCTCCAACGGCGTCAGCGCCCGGTCCAGCACGGTCTCTGCGAGGGCGCCGATAAGGTCGCGGCGGCGGGAGGCGACCTGCATCGCCCACTCGCTGTCGGACACCGCGGATGGCCTATGGCCCTCATCGAGAGGGTTGAGGCGGTTGGAGAGGCCGTGGCCGAGGATGATTGCGCGTCCACCGACGGCTTCGGCGACGGCGGTGTGCTCGCCCTTCGGGTCGCCGGGGACGTAGACGCGTCGTCCGAACGGGAGCGAGCGCGTGTAGAGCGACTTTGCCAGGCTCGACTTGCCGGAGCCGACGATGCCGGCCAGGACGACGTTGGGGGCGGTGATGATCCCGCGCCGGTAGAGCACCCACGGGTCGTAGACGAACGACCCGCCGGAGTAGAGGTCCTGCCCGACGAAGATCCCCTCCGATCCGAGGCCGCCTTCGGCCAGGAACGGGTACTGCCCAGCCAACGTCGCACTCGTGTCCTGGTGCTTGGGGAGACGGAACCGGCCCGGCGTGCGCAACGCCGCAGGCCCCGGCTCGCCAGCGGCGGGCAGGTAGGTCGTCGCGCGCCGCTCGGCCTGCTCCGCCTCCCACAGGGCCTTCGCCTCGGCCTTCCGTGCCTTGCGGGCGGTGGTCTCGATTCGGGTCGCAGCCTGCCGGCGGTCCTTACGGGCCCGGCGTCGTTCGCCTTCGGGGCCGACGAGCACGGCCGTGTGCAGGCGGCCCTCGTCCTGCGCGGTCACAGCGCGAGCCCCCGGCCCTGCGCCGTGGCGGCACCGGGGCGTCGAGTGAACCAGTCGCCCGCGCCGCGCTCGCGGTTCGCCGCCTGGGTGTTCGCGCGTGCAGGCTGGTGTGCGACGCGCGCCGACGCCGCGGTCGACGCGGGCGCGGGAATCGGGGTGTCGATGCCGAGGAGTGCCGGGTCGGGCAGGGCGCCGTGCTCGCGCAGTAGCGAGACGTGGCCGAGGAACGGGTTGTAGGTGAGGGTGTAGACGTCTCGGGTCGCTACCTTGTCGAGGGCACCGGTCGGGGGCTCGTCGTAGACGTAGCCGTTCTCGAGCGCTGTCTGTACGGTCTCCTCGCCGTAGTCGAACCCGGCCAGGTGCTCGATCGCCGCGTCCGTGCCCTCCCGGTCGATGAGGTCCAGCACCTCGTAGGCCTCGGAGCCTTGGAGGAACACGACGCTGATCCACCGCACGCCCGCCGCCTCCCCAACGGTGGGCGCAGGGCCCTGCGGGCCGCGGTCGGCCAGCTCGGTCAGGGCGTCGGAGTTCTGCCGGGCGACGTCGGCGGTCCACTCATCGAACGGCCCCTCATACGCCGTGCCGTTGTCGGTGGCGTGTTGGTGCGCATCGCCTGCTGCGGTCAGGTAGGCGGCGAGGTCACGCAGCGCCCGCTCCGGTGAGACAGGCGCGCCGGCCCCGGTAAACAGATCCCGCCCTTGGATGCTCTGCCCGCTGTCCCGGTGCTCGATGAGGTAGGCGTAGCGCTGGTGCTGGCCCAGCGGCTCGTCCGGCCACACCGTCAGCGTGAGCGTCCCGGCCTGCACGCTCGTACGCCCCGCCCCCGCGTCTGCGGGGTCGGGTGCGGGGTGCCAGGCGATACGCCCGGAGTGCTGGGAGGCGGCGTCGAGCCGCCAGGCCACGGAGTCCAGGAGTGTGCCGGCCTGGTGCAGCTCGTCCGCGGCCGCGAGGGCCGAGGTCGCGCCGGTGGCCTGGTTCCCGGCGTCGTCGTGCGCGCGGGCACGGGGAGCGATATGGGCGGCGGCGAGCTGATCCAGTACCTGCCGCAGCGACCGGACTCCGGACAGCAGGTCACCGATCACTGGGTAGGTGTCGGCCGGGTCGGTGAACTGGCGGGTTGCGTGGGCCAGGCCCCGCAACGCGGCGGACGCCTCCGTGGCGTCCGCGACGGGGTTATCGAAGGTAGGCATGAGCGTTGTTCCTCACAGAAGCGTCGGATGGTTGGTGGGCAGGTGCGCCGGGTCAGACCGGCCGGCACAGCGGCAGCGCAGCGGCGGTGAAGGCCTGGGCTTGCTGGCCGACGAGGCGGCGGGTCTCGCAGGAGGCTTGGATCGCGGCCTGCTCGACCGCGGCGACCGCGGCGTCGAGCTCATCGACGGTCGGCGCGGAGACGGACACGAGGCCGGAGACGCGCAGGACGCCGTGCCCGGCGGTCAGGTCCGCCTCTTGCTGGAGGACGTCGTCCAGTTCGGCGCTGGTGGCGGCGTCTTCGATCTGCCCGATCTTGCGCCGCTGCGCCTGGTCGCTGATGAGTTCGGTCTTCTTCTTCCGCAGGTCCCGCGCGGCCTGATCGGCGCGCACCGGCGTGTAGTGCAGGGCGAGGGTGCGGAGGATGCCGTTGGACAGCACGAGCGGGGCAAGGAACCCTGGGTAGACCTGCGAGCGGGGCCACTCACTGATCCACAACACCGCATGGAACGCACTGTCCGACCGCAACCGATCCCACGTCTCGGTCACCGCTACCGGGCCCGCCGTCGCCAGATCCCGCCCGAGGTCGCCATGCCGTTCTAGCGCGGGAGCGGCGGCCGGGTCGTACGCCGAACGCAGGATGACGGCGACCTCGCCGGGCGTGAGCCACCCCGTCGAGGTGAGCTCCGCTGCGCGCAGCGCCGTCGTCAGCGTGGTCATCTCCTGCCGGAGCACCGCGGCGGCACCGCGCATCCCGCCACCGGAAGTCCTGATCTGCCGGCTCGCGGCCTTCATGTCCAGCGCCAGGCTGATCGTCGTGGCGTGGCGTTCCCCGGCGGGGCCGGCGCGCTCGATCAGCTCGGCGTAGGTGGTCGCGGCCCAGGACCCGTCGTCGGTGCCGTGCGTGCGCCACCACTCCGCCAACCCCGTTCCCGAGTCCGGCAGCGTCCGCTCCGACACCTGGATGCGGGCGATGCGCCCCGAACGGCAGGCCGCGGCGAGGACGCGCCCCCACCCGGAGACCCTGCGCTGCTGCTCACCGGGATCGAGGAGCACGAACGCCGGATGCGAGACGCCGAGGATCGCAGTCAGCGTCTGCGCGTGCGGGTCTTGGATCATCGCCGCCCCGGTCTCGGGGTCCTCCCATTCCCGCAACGGTGCCGCATCACCCGGAAGCGCGAGCGTCCCGGCAGGTCTCGGCTTGATGACGCGGCGCCGATAAATGAGCTGCCCCAGATACGTGCGGGCGATCCAGCGGGCCACGATGGGCACCCACTCGATCACCTTCCGCCCACCCGCGGGGATCACCGCGAGCAGTGCTGCGGTGGCCCATACCGGGGCGGTCCAGGCGAAGGCCAGGCCGCCGCCGAGGTAGAGCGAGAAGACGACTGTGAGCACGGCGATGCCGAGGACGATGAGTTGCGGCAGCGACAGGCCCAGCATGATCCCGCGCTTGGTGAGCCGGGAGAACTGCACCGCCGCCAACGGGTAGTCACTGTTCGCGTGCGTGTTCGTAGACATCGCAGGTCACCCCTTCCCGGTCGGCTTGGACGACGGCGGAGGTGGCGGGTCCGACCGGCGCCGAGGCGCGGGCGAGGACTCCGCCGAGCCGGTGGACGGCCCGGACGGCGGCGCCGAGGACGGAGCGGCCGGGGGCGGCGTCGACGGTGCGGGACGCTGCGGCGGGGTGCCTTGCGATGGTGGAACCAGCGGCGGGGATGCCTGCTCCGTGGCCGCGCCTGCCTGACTGTCGGCCGCTCCACCGACCGCATTGCCGGCCTTCGGGCCGGCGGTCGCCGCGCCCTTGACCACCGCACCGCCGACGACGACCGCAGCACCCACAGGGCCGGCGGCTGCACCAGCACCCGCAGCGCCCGCTGTCCCGGCCCCGGCACCAGCGGCGGTGCCAGCTCCCGCTCCTGCCCCTGTCGAGGAAGCGGCGGCTCCTGTGCCCGCTGTGCCGGCTCCCGCACTGGTGGGCGCCGCCGACGAGGAGGTAGGCGGCGGTGTTGGACTACCGCCTCCTCCGCCACCGTTCGAGGGTGCGCTGCCGGAGTCGGTGCTGCCGTCGAGTACCTTCTTGGCCGTGTCAGCCTTCGGCGCAGACGGCACTGGGACAGGCCGGTTCAGCGCCGACTTCGCCTCCTGCTCCGACGACATCGCGTGGTACATGTCGAACCCGACGAAGGACAGGAACTTGTACGTGATGTACGGGGCGAACGCCGCGATGAACATCAGCGCGACGCCGGCGATCGGGTCGGAGATGGATGCCAGGTCCGCCTCGATGGGGGCGGAGACCTGGCCGATGGCGACGAGGAAGATCACGACGAGGACGAGCTTGGAGAAGGTTAGGGCGATGACGAAGGTCGCCCATTTGGCGAACCATCCCTTGGTCGCATCCCATGTCGCCCCGGCCAGGGCGACCGGCCCGAACACGATGGCGACCAGCAGCAGGGCTTTGCGGATGAGCAGCGAGAACCACACGATCGCCGCCGCGCTGATAGCGAGTCCGGCGAGGAAGATCGTCAGGATCGCGCCGACACCGGGAGCGGTGATGTTGATGGTGGCCAGGCCTGCGGCGAGGAGCCCGATCTGGGTCCCCATCCCTTCCATCGTGTTGCCGGTGGCCTGGACGATCCCGACCGCGAGCTGGTCGGTCACTTCCAGCAGCAACGCGGTCAGCGTGATGACCAGGAACGATCCGAGCACGCTCTTGGCGAGACCGAGGGCGGCACGGTTGAGGGCGGTCGGGTCGCGGTGGATGAGCCCGGTGATGAGCTGCAAGCAGAAGAACACGAGCATGATGAAGACAGCGACGCCGAACAGGACGTTGTAGACGCCGATGTACTCGGCGCTGGTGACGTCCACGAGGGTCGTGGTGTCGAAGACCCACCAGACCGCCTCGAACAGCCACGCGGCGGCACCGGCCATCGCTTGGGCGAGCCAGTCGAACGGGGCGGCGATCAGGGAGGCGGTGCCTTCGCCCACGGCGTCGCAGACGGAGGAGATGACTGGGACATCGCAGACGCTCACCGCAGCCACCCCCGCGGCCGGGAGTCATGTCGGGTGGTCATCACACGGCCTGCCCGACGCCCCAGAAGAAGTTGATCAGCGTCACCGCGGCACCGCAGATGATCGCCGCCCCGCAGCTCACGAGAACGCCGACCTTGCCCCTGCTCGCGAGGTGCGGGTTGGAGGAGTTGGCGCCGAAGCCCCACACGATCGCGCTGACGATGAGCGCGAGGACGGAGAGGATGAGGCCGACGGTCATGACGGCGCCGACGATGATGCGCAGTTGCTCGATGCCGGGAAGACCGGATGAGTTGGGGTCGATGTCGATCACGGGGTGCTCCTGACTATTGACGAGAAGGGGTTCTCGTCCGTCAGGTGCACCCCGCGATCCCAGCGGCGGCGGAGGTAGTCAGAGTTGGGTGCCGACGTCCAGCAGGAAGTTGAGCCACGCGACGCCGGCCCCGGCGAGAGCGGCGGCGCCGACCGCGACGAACAGACCCGTGCGAGCCTTGGTCGCCGCCTGATAGTTGCCGCTGGATGACGCGATCGCCCAGATGATGGCGCAGACGATGAGCATGAGCACGGCGGTGACGAGCACGAACATGAGCAGCGCGCCAACGATGGCGCGGAGGTCGGCGGCGCCGCCGACGCCGCCGAAGTCGGGGAACACATCCATGGTCATCGTCCTTCTCGGACGGTGATGTGCAGGTGGTCGTAGTGCCCGCCTGTGATGTCCGAGGGGTCGTGCATGCCCCCGCCGTTGTAGGGCCGCCAGCCCTCGTCGGCGCGAGCGAGCGACCAGATCTTGCCTTGCCAGATGAGATACTCGACTCCGAGGGCGGCGGCGTTGGCCTGCAGCCAGTTCGTCATCGCCCACCCCGTGTCGAGGGCGGCGCCGGTCGCGGCCGTTCCGATGGTGTTCCCGAAGGTCACATCGCACGCTCTGCCGAGCGGGTGTTCCGACGAGGTGCCGGGTCGCGGTGACCAGCAGGCCCAGCCGGAGTCGGGAAACGCGGCCCGGGTCTGTGTGAGCAGGTGCTCCATGCGGGCAGTGATCTGGCCGCCGCTCGTCGGATCGTCCCGAAGCTCGTCAGGATCGGTACCTGTGTACGGTGTTGGCGCGGCGATGTTCGGCCCCGGAGCGCAACCTGCGTTTGGTGCCGTGCTCGCGCCGGATTCAGCGGCGCCGTGGTCGGTGAGCCAGGCGTCGGAGTTCACCGGGTCGGCGTCTGCGCCGCCGGGGTGGATTTGCAGGTGCAGGTGAGGGCCGGTGGAGTGTCCCGAGGAGCCGACGTCTCCGATGCGCTGCCCGGCGGTCACGGTGTCGCCTTCTGCGACATGGATGCCGTGCGCCCACATGTGCACGTACATCGACGCGACCCGCTCGCCCCGGACGGTGTGCTCGATGACGATGACCCCGCCTCCTGCGTCGGTGTATCCGGCTCGCACGACGATGCCGTCCGCGACGGCGTAGATGGGGGTGCCGTCGGGGGCGGCGAAGTCGCTGCCTGCGTGGAAGCGGCGTTCGCCGGTGATCGGGTCGTTACGCCATCCGAACGGGCTCGTCCGCGCCCAGGTCCCCTCCGGCAGCGGGAACACGATGCGCGTCGTCTCGGGCACGACGGGCGTCTCGTCCCCGCCATCGTTGCCGGAGGACACGGGACGGGTCAGGGCGGTGAGGATCGCTTCGGCGACCGGCTGGTAGTTCTGATACCGGTCCGGGTAGGCGCTGACCTCGACGGCTTGGGCTGCTTCGCCGGGGTCGAGCTGCTGCCAGCCGGCGATGTCGAGCAGGCCCCGCGGCGATGGGTAGTTCGGGCCCGTGGGGCCACCGTAGAAGGCTCTCGCCTGGTAGCTGGGGTCCATGAGCTCCGCGACTGTGCCCCACCCGCTGACCGGGCGCATCTGAAACAGCCCGAGCGAGTCGTGATCCGAACCCTCGCCGTCGTTGGGGTACTCCGCCGACTCGGGATAGGCGCTCGTGTTGGCGAGCATCCGCAGGGTCGACTCGGTCAGCGCAGCCATCAGCGCGATCAGCACCCCTTCACGTCCGACGCCGGCTGTCTGCCCGCCGACCGTGATGATCGTCGCGGCGTGGGTGAGCTGTTGCCGGTTCAGCGTGACCGTCTCCCCGTTGCGGGTCGTCGCGGTCAGCGAGTCCGGGATCGGGCCGACCGCCAACGAGCCGGGCGTGCAGACGGCGGCGGTCGCAGGTGTTCCGCCGAGCGTGGCGACGCCCAGCAGGATCGTGGACGGCCCCAGGAGCAGCAAGGTGAGGGCGAGGAGCGCGAGCTTCTTCATCACGGCCTCGGCTCAGCGGAGAGGGTTGTCGAGCTGTGAGAGCCGCAGCACCTCACACAACCCCGACCCGGTGCCGCGACCGGGATTGGGCGGGGTGCAGACGAGGAACACAGTGAAGGAGACCGGGCGGGATGCCTCGACGGGGTCGGTGCCCCAGATGCCTTCCCGGTGCCGTGTCCCCGAGATGGTGTACGCGACCGCACCATCAGGTATCTGACCGGGGGCTGCCTGCTCGACGGCGGTCTCCCACGCCTCCGGGACGAACACCTCGTCGAGGGTCAGCCACTGCCGAGTCGCGTAGGTGCGCAGCTGCGCCCACGCATCGTTCGTCGGGATGTAGGCGCGGACGTCACCGACGAAGGCGTCGGCCTCGCTGCCGTGCGCGGCATCCGCGAGCACCTGCGCATAGTCCGATGGCATGTGCCCGGTCGTGGTGTCCCAGGTGAACAGCGCCTCAGCGACCGCTTGGGCGAACGCTTCCGGCCCAAGGTGCTGGTCCAGCGGCTCCAGCTCTGCGACCGAGGTCGGGGCCGGTGTCACGGGCGCGGCGGTGGAAGGTCGTTCGTTCGGCGTCGAGGCCGACGGGGCGGCGGGGCCGCGGACGAGGCCGTAGATGCCGACTCCGACGAGCAAGAGCAGAGCGAGGCCGCCAGCGGTGGCGGCGATCAGCAGGCGACGACGGCGACGGTCATCAGACGTGGCGGGGTCCATGAGCACGGGTCCTTCCCGGACGGCAACAACGGATGCGTGGTTGCCAGGAAGGTGCGCACCACCGCACCCGCCCCGCGGTTCAGGCGATGTGCTCGGCCCTGTCTTGCCGTGCCGCGCGTGCGGCGTCGGTGAACGCGATGGTCCCGGCGATGGTCTCCTCGAACCGTGCCCACTGTTCAGCGGTGAGGGCTGGGCCGACGTCGGCGGGGTCGTAGTGGGTCCACCATTCGGCCATGTCGTCCCAGGTGGCCAGGAACGCGGTCAGCGGGAACGGCACCGGCTCCCCGGTGTTCACCGCCGTCAGCGCGGGCCGCGCTGGCTTCTTCTCCCCGGAGGCCTTGGCTGCTTTGACGCGGGCGAGCGCGGCCTTTGCCAGCTGCTCCAACTCCGCCGCCCTCGCCTCCTGCTCCGCCGCACGCACCGCATCCGCCTCGACCCGTGCTCGTTCGCGCACCTCGACGGACTGGGCGGGATCCGCGGCGAGCTGGTTGAGCTCCGCCAGCGACAGCTCGGCATTCACGCGCAGGTGCGAGGGATAGACGCTCCCACCTGCCTTGATCCGCTCGACCTCCTCTGCCGCACGCGCCCGTACCGGTTCCGGCTGCGACTCGTCCGCGGCCAGGTCCTCCAACCGGCCGATGCGCTCCAACGTCGTATAGGACGCGCGGCCAGTCACCATCCGCGCAGCCTGAGCGCGAGCCTTGCCTTGCTCGAACTGCGGTGGTGCCAAATTGGCACCACCGTCTTCTGCGTCGTCTGCGGTCGTCTGGAACCGGGTGGCCTCCTGGCGGCGGGCGGCGTCTTCGGCGAGCAGGGTCTTGAGTTCGCGGTAGAGGGCTGCGGCTTCGAGCTGGGTGAGCGGCTTGTGCAGGACGTTCTCGTCTTGTTCGGCGAGGAGTTGCCCGAGCCGGTCGGAGATCCCGGACCGTACCCAGACGTTGACGGTCTTGATGCCCAGGAGTTTCAGCGCCGCGAGGCGCCGCGCGCCGCAGATCAGGTGCCCGTCGAGGGTGATCGTGATGGGCTGCAAGAGCCCGTTGCGGCGGATCGACTCCACCAACGGGGCAAGGTCGCCGTGGTCTTGCCGGTGCCGGCGGCCGACGATGATGGAGTCGACCGCGCGCTCCAGCTCGATGTGGCCCGCCGGCACCGTGCTCATGACTCCTCGCCCCCTGCCAGGCGCGGGGCGGCGAGCCCGGCAGTGATCACGAGGTCGTCGTCGGTGAGGAGTGCGCGCAGGGGTTGGCCGATCAGGAGCCGCACGAGCAACCCGCGCCCAGCGTTCGTATGCGCGAGGGTCGGGTCGGGGGTGCCGAGCACGATCCGCAGCAGCGCCGTCCACGACGCACCCGGCAGGTCCAGGAGGGCGCGGGCCTGCCGGTCACGGCGCAGCACCTCGAACGCCGACGCCCGCGACGGCGACCCCGCCAACCTGGTGGTGATGTACTCGACCGCAGCCCGGGCTGTCGAGGGTTCCCAGCCGACCCACGAGAGGAACGCGATCGTGTCCTCGACGGCGGCGGTGACGTTCATCGCCCGCTCCCGCACCGGACGCTCATCGTCCGGGTCCTCGTCGGGGTCGAAGCAGAACGCGGGGTGGTAGTCGGGCAGGGGGTTCTCGCGGTCGCTGAATCGTTCGGCGTCGTGGAACACCGAATACTTCGGGCGACGGGCCTGATGCACGGAGCACAGCAGTCCGTTGCCGCGTTCCTCGGCGGTGCAGGTCACCTGCACCGCCCGCGTCACCACCGCCCACGGGTCATCCGCCCGCCGCGTCGCAGTTCCCCGCATCGCCTCGAACGCCGCCGAAGCCGCCTCCCACGGGTCGAGGCCGTGCTTGCGGGCGAGAGCGGCGTACTTGTTCGCGGCGTGCTCCATCAGCGCCGCCGCCTCCGGGTCACGCTGCCACGCCCCACGCCCCGCCTGATGGAGCCGATTCAGCAGGGCGCGCAGCGCCTCGGAGTCCTCGAAACGATTCCGCCTGTCACGGTCTGATGCAGTCTGCATGGGAGCACCTCCTGACAGGCAGGTGCGCACACGCTCCCCAGCAGGCGCGCTCAGACGTTGGCTGGGGGCGTGCATGGCGGTTACCCGAGCCCGATCCCGGAGCGCGACACCCATGAGAACCGCTCCCCGCCACCACGACCGAACGCGGTCACCGGCGGCAGCTTCCGTGCCCGCTCGCTCACGAACCGCGCACCCGACCGTGCCCCGTCACGGGTCGCCCGATACGCCTGACCAGGTACCCGGCGGGCGCGGCGGGCGAGCTCGGCCTGAAAATCGATACCCCGCCCCACTATCCGCGCCGAACGCGACGCCATCAGATCAGTCGGACGCACCCACTCCACACCAGCACGCGCTCTCGTCGCCGCGTCCTTCGCCGTCGAGTCTTTGGCCAGTGACGGGTCGCGGTGCCGGGCCAGCGCCGACGCCTCGCTTTCACGCGGCGTCTCCTCAGCACGGTCATGGTCTCGCTCGTGCAGCGCCGTAGCGGTGGGCTCGACGTACGTGTGCTGGTCGTCGTTCATGGCGTCTCCTGTTCGTCACGGGTGGTGAGTTCGGGGCGTGCGAACCAGCGGCCCACGGTGGAGGGGTGCACGCCGAGGTGCCGGGCGATCGCTTTGTTCGACCAGCCCTCCTCATCTCGCAACCGCCCCGCCACCTCCCGCGCGGGCGTCTGCTCCGACCCCGGTGTGGGAATAACGGCCTGCAGCTCGGACAGACCGCTCTCCGGCGTCGGCTCGTCCTCGTCGGCGAGATGTGGCTTGGCGGCCTCGGAGGCCGGTCGGGTGAGGATGACGGTGAGGTGCGTGATCGCAAGCAGCACCAGCGGCGGCACCGCCGCCACCGACGCCGCCAGCACCCCGGGCACATCGGCATCGGCGGCGACGACGGCATGGATCGCGTTCGCCGTCACCGACACCAGCGCACCCGCAGCGAGCAGCACCCACGGATACCAAGCCGACCGCTGCCGAGCGAGCGCGACGACGGCAACGGTTGCGACGACGATGATCCCGTCCACGATCAGCGGCCACGCCCACGCCTGCCCCGCATCGATCCCGGAGCGGCGGGCAAGGTCCGCCAGAGCGGTGAAGGAGAGCCAGAACGCACCTGCAGCGATGAACACCGTCCCGGCGACCGCCGTCGCCACCGCCACCCGGCCACCCCGCGACCGCACAGGTGCCGGCGCCTGCGGGTTCATGAGAGCACCTGCCCTGCAAGACGCGGCACGCGCCGCAGATCATCGTCCCGTACCACGCTGGATGGTGCGGGTTGGACGTGGGTGGCGCGGTAGGCGGAGCGGATCGTCGTGACGACCTCCCGCGGCGGCAACCCGACCCGCTCACCCGCCGGGGCGAGCGCATCGACCATCTCCGGCAGAGACAACCCCGCCTCCGCGAGGCGGCAGGAGGCCCAGAACAGGCCACGGTTGCGTTCGCCCTCCGCGCGCATGCCCACCCAGTCGGCCAGCCGCTTCGCGTCCTCCGAACGAACAGGGCCCCGCGCCCGATGCACGACGGGCTCGGGACGCGGATCGAGGAAGTCCCGCAGCGCCGCCGCATCCACCGGGCGCGGCTCCCGGTTACCGTGCGCGGTGAGCGAGTACCCGGCCGGGCCGTGGACGGTCATGACGGCGGAGGGAGGGACGATGACGTACCCGCCGGTGCCACGGAAGTCGACACGTGCCGCGGCCGCCTGCCACGACGGCTGCGACCGGCCGGGGTCGGCCGGGTAGTAGAAATGCGCACCACCGGACGGCGTGCGCACCACCGCCACCCACCCCTCCACGAGCCCCGCCCGGCGGGCACGACCGAAGGCGTCGAACCCGTTCCCGTCCGGCTTGCGGTCCACATCCACGACATCGACCCCAGACGCGGTGCCGGTGGGGACGCCGATGTTCGCGGACGGCCAGCGATGCCACCACGCCACAACCTGCGCCAGGTCAACGCTCGCCTCATGGAACCCATGCCGGGTGAGCGGACGCTTCTCGCCCGGCACGCACGGGAACACCGGCACCCCCGCCGCCGCGAGCCGCGCGGCGGCTTGCGGAAGCGGGAGCCCGCTGAGGGAGGCAAGGACGCTGGCGACGCTCATCACAGCCCCCTCACCACGGCATCCGCCGCACGCGAGGAACGCGCTGGCTCGACCAGTGCCGGAACTGTTCGCTCCGCCCCGGCCCCTCGCGACGGGGTGGCGGACTCACGGGTCAGGCCGGGTGGGTCGCCCGTGCCGACCTGGACGGTGTCGAGGGCATCGAGGATCGCCCCGGCGGTCTTGCGGACGCGTTCACCGGTGGCCTGCACGACCTCGGCCGGGTCCTTGTCCTTGACCGTACCCGCCCACCCGGAGATATACGGGATCGTGTAGGCGGTGGTGTCCATGCCGTGCGCGGCACCGATCATCAGCGCCACCGACTCCGCCTCGACTTCACCGATCCCGCGATGCCCGGTCGCATCCGGGTTGTCGGGGCCGTGGAGCTTCACATGTGCGAGTTCGTGCGCGAGTGTCTTCACCTGCGCGGCGTCGTCCATGTTCGACCGCACCGCCACCGTGCGGTTCGTGTAGTCCGTGACACCGTTCGCGCCACGAATCTCCCGCTCATCCGCGACGCGCGTCACCGTGAACCCTTCGGCCTCCACCAAGGAGGCAAGCCCTGCCCACAGCCCGTCGGGCGCCTCGCCTTCCAGGAGCGTCGGGGCAGGGCGCTCGGGCACGGGATCACCGCTGGTCTGCGACACATCCCAGACGTAGGCGGGCTTCGCGCCGACCATCCGGGAACGCACCACCTCGCCGGGCTTCGGCTTCTCGAACCGGCCCAGCCGCCGCCACGACTCAGAATCAGCCGGATTACTCGACGCGAACCGACCCGTCACCGGCGCGAAGATCACATACCCCGCCTGACCCCGCTCCACCTGCCGACCCAGCGACTGCCACTGCTTATAGCCCGCGACATAGGACGGCTCCGGCGACGCGACACGACCCTGCTCGTAAGCATCGAGATGCTGGGCGAGGATCAGCAGCGTGTTGCGGAACGAGCGCGCCCGGAACCGAGCAGCGAACTCCAGCGCACGCTTCCAATCCTCACCCGACACAAGCAGGTCGACCGCAGCCGTCAACCGCTCATGGAGCTGTTCGAGCTTCGCGTCGCGCGTAGCCCGTGCCTCCTCGTCCGTCGCCACCTGTGACCTCCTCCCGGCAAGGCCAACGGCACAAGCCGGTGACCCCTGCGACCATTAGGTGCGCCGGGGAGATCAGGAACGAGACGGACGGAACAGAGCGTGGCGACCGCCAGGCTCCACGATGAACCCGACGTGTCTCATCCGGTTTACCTGCGGTGCGGCGTAGAGTCGAAGTCCTTCAAGTGCTCAGGGTTCACACGACGAGAAGTACGCGACATACGGCGAGTCGAGGGGGTTGACGAGTCAGCCTGCCGGTGAGTGCGGAGGGTTTGCTTGGCGTCCTTCGGGACGCCCGCTGGCGCGGTACTGCGATGGCGTGATGCCGTAGCGGCGGGAGAACCAGCGTGAGGCGACCCGGGGATCGCGCCAGCCGACTGCGCCCGCAGCACGTGCCACAGTCCAGTCAGTCTCATCAATGAGCCGGGTGAACTCTGTCAGCCGTATCTCCGTGAGGTAACGCATCGGTGGAAAGCCGGTACAGGCAACGAACAGGCGGGTTAAGTGAGTACGGGAGACGGCGACGGAACGCGCGAGGGCCGTAGTCGTCCACGACTCAGCCATGCGGTCACGCAGAAGCTGCACTGCACGTCCCACGTGTCCGGCCAAGGAGATCGACATGAGTAGCCCGCCTGCCTGGCTCAACTCAGTACCATCTGAGTTGGCGGCCGCATCCGGCGCGAGGAACGCGGGAGTCACAAGGCCTACCCAACCGGCGAACAGTTCTACGGTACGTACTGCCACCACCTCCGGTGACTTCGTGCCGTTGCCGAGTACGCTCAGCTGCCGCCAGATCGGTTCGACACGGCGCAGGGTAGACACACCAGGATGCAGAACGAGTGGGCTCCCGTCCCAGTCGTGAGGATGCACGCCAGCGCGGAGCCGCGTCTTGTCGGGAAGGAACCATGCCATCTGTTCACGCAAGAAGCGTTCATCGCTGTACACCGCCCAGAGTCGGACGTATTGCCTCGGACGCATCTGGCACCATTCACCAGCTCCTAGAGCCAAGGCCATGCCAGGCATGAGAAGGTACCGGCCCTGTGCCGTCGAGATTTCAGCTGCGCCCTCAAGAATGTGCAGGATCTTTATCTCCGCAGGAATCACTCGCCTGGTCATTGCGCTGCGGGAGATTTCGATCGCCGTCAGAAGCCGTGCGCCGCGATTGATTAACCTCGTGCCGGGGTTGTCTGGTCTCGTAGACGACCCTTCATGTGGATCGCGGTATTCGCTTGCT
This sequence comes from Arsenicicoccus sp. UBA6765, assembly GCF_002453335.1. Taxonomy (NCBI): domain Bacteria; kingdom Bacillati; phylum Actinomycetota; class Actinomycetes; order Micrococcales; family Intrasporangiaceae; genus Arsenicicoccus; species Arsenicicoccus sp. UBA6765. Next base: position 104,480 of record NZ_DKGR01000063.1, on the reverse strand, counting down.
CTCACAGTTCTCGCGCGTTGTTCCTATGTGCGGGTGACATGGCAACAGCCGCTATCAGCGCAGGGAGTCCTTTCTTAAGACTCTATTGAATGCGGTTGATATCATTTCGTAGAAACGTCTTTTGATGCCTCTTCCTTGGTGAGGGGGTGAGGAGCCGTTGTTTGTACGTGGTTGGCAGGTCGGTTCGCTGTCGAGAGTCGCCCGGTTCTTTCCATCCAGAGGTCGAAGGGGACGGTGAGGAACGGGAGCATCGAGGCGATGATGCCGGTGGGGAGTGCCCACCAGGTCCAGCGGAAGCGGATGGCGGCGGCGACGCAGGCGAGGACGAAGGCGATCCATGCGATTCCGTGCACCCACCCCCCAGATGGTGACGGGTAGGGGGCTGCCGTGGAGGGGGTATTTGATAGCGAGGGCGGTGAGCATGCCGAGCCAGCTGATGCCTTCGATGAGCGCGGTGGTGCGGAAGGCGAGTCGGAAGAAGCGTTCGTTTCGTGAGGGCGTGTGTGTCATTGATGCTCCGCGGCGTGGTTGCGGTGGTGACAATCCATAGGTCGTGATCCTCTTAGCGCGAGGCTTAGTGGGTGTTGTCTTCGTAGGCGGAGGCGGTGCTGCCGGGTCCGTACTGTCGGAGCAGCCACCCGGTGGTGATGACGCCTGCGGCGATCACGACGGCGATGATGATCATGATGGTCGTGTAGCCGCTGTTGAACGCGATAGCGGCGGCGTCGAGCAGGCCCGGATGGTCGCTGGCGAGGTCGCGGGCGGTGGCGATGCTGTCGGCGGCTTCGGCAGGGGCGCCCTGGGGGAGGTGGATGCGGGAGGTGTAGAAGAGGGAGAGGAGGCTGCCGAGGACGGCGACGGCGATGAGGCTGCCGAACTCGTAGGACACTTCCTCGACCGAGGCTGCCATACCGGCCTTGCGTGGGGGGACGTTCCCCACGATCGCGGTCGATGCGACTGACATCGTGGCCCCCAATCCGGCGCCGGTGACGGCGAGCCCGGCCACGAATACCGGGAACGCGGTCTGCACTCCGATGAGGGTGATGATCATGCCGATTGTGGCGAGGGTGAAGCCTCCGCTGATGATGATGCGCAGCCCGAGCCTGTGCAGGAACGCGCCGCCGAGAATCCCGGTGGGCAGACACCCGATCGCGACAGCGGCCACGAGGAGTCCTGCTTGGAGTGGGGTGAACCCGTCGACGAGTTGGAAGCGTTGCGTGGTGACCAGTTGGATGCCGCCGATGGCGAACATTGCGGTCGCTGCGGTGATGATCCCGGCGCTGAACGCGCGGTTGCGGAACACCCCGAAGTCCAGCAGCGGATCGTTCGAGCGGAGCTGGCGTCTGGTGAACAGGACACCGCCGATGGCCGCGACGACCGTGGCGCCTGCGACGATCGCCCAGTTCTGCGGGGTGTGGGCGGCTTCTTTGATCGCGAGGACCGCGCCGGTGAGGGTGAGGAGGGCGTAGAGGGAGGAGATCGCATCCCACTTCTTCGCCCGGTCCCGGGTTCCTGCAGGGACGACGAGCGGGGTGAGGATGAGGGCTGCGATCACGACGGGGATGTTGATGAGGAACACCGACCCCCACCAGAACCGCTCCAACAGTGCACCCCCGACGATGGGTCCGAGCGCGGCGCCGACCACGGAGATGCTGCCCCAGATCGCGATCGCGATGTTCCGCTCCCGCACGTCATCGAACCCGAGCCGGATCAGCGCGAGAGTGGCGGGCATCATGCACGCCGCCCCCACCGCGAGGAGCGCACGCGCACCGATCAGGACCTCCGGTGTCGGGGAGAACGCGGCCACCAGCGACGCCGCCCCGAAGAGCGTGAGACCGACCAGGAAGAGACGGCGATGCCCGAACCGGTCACCCAAGGTTCCCGACCCCAGCAGCAGGCCCGCCATCACCAGCGGGTAGGCGTTGATGATCCACAGGCCTTGGGAGGCCGACGCGCCCAGGTCCACCGTCAGGGTGGGCAGGGCGGTGTAGAGGATCGAGTTGTCGAGCGTGATCAGCAACAGGCCGAACGCGACAGTCACCAGCAGCACCCACCGCCGCGATGACAGCGATGACGCTTGAGTGTTCACAGTGTTCATGTGCGGGGATGCCTTCTTGTGTCAGGAGTTCTTTCGATCATTGCGCCCGGCCGGTTGCCATAGATTCTTGTGTTCATCGCGCAGAGTCCGTGCTGGTGGTGTCCAGGGAGGCGGCGATGTGTTCCAGGAGCTGCACCCGCAGAGCCTGCGGGATGGGCTCCCCGGTGAGGGCTTCGTAGCTCCACAGCCCGTCGGCGGCCATCCGTGCGGTCAGCATCCGCAGCTCCTCCCGCGGATACCTGTCGTCCACGCCGGGCTGAGGGAGCGGGGTCGTCCACCGCGCGGCCACTTCCGCACAGGGTGCGAAGAGGTCACGGTGCGCGGCGCCGTCAGCCATGAACACCAGTTCCGCGCGGGTCATCGACCGGGCGACCCGCACATACGCCGCCAACCGCTCAGCACGGGTCGCCTCAGAAGCGGGTTTCCCGGCGGCTGAGACCATCTCCTTCTCCCAGTCGGCCGCCAACTGCTCATACACCCCACTCAGCAGTGCCGTCCGGCTCGGGAAGTGATACAGCAGGCCCCCCTTGGTGATGCCCGCCTGCTCGGCGACAGCGTCGATCGTCACCGCAGACAGCCCCTGCTCCTCAGCGACCCGCATCGCCGCCTCGACGATCGCAGACTTCTTACTCGGCCTCACCACCGTGCCGCCTCCTCCGTATCGACGCCGTACCTCACCAACCACTAGACTATACTAAATGGTACAGTAACCGTGTGTGGAGAGGAACGACAGCATGACGAAGTGGACGATCGGGACCGGGGCAGTCGTGACTGTGATCGGGATAGTCGCCTACATCGCGTCGGGGGCATCCAGCCTCACCGCGCTGATCCCCGCAGCCCTCGGCATCCTGCTGGTGATCGCCGGACTCATCTCCCGGAAAGAGGCGGCGCACCGGCACGCGATCCATGCGGCGCTGGCAGTCGCGCTCGTCGGCCTGGCCGGCACGCTCATGAACGTCCTCAAGCTCGGGGAGCTCCTCGGGGGCACCGCAGAGCGCCCTATAGCGGTCATCGCCAGCACCCTGACCTTCGTCGCGCTGCTGGTCTACCTGGTTCTCGGGGTGACCTCGTTCATCCGCGCACGCCGCTACCGCCGTGCCTGAAACCCGCCCCCTCGACACGCCCCACGTCGCCGGGCGGGGCGATGGTTGGCGGGCGCGGCTGTGGGAATGGGTCCGTGCCCGACCGCTCGTGTGGGCGAAGCTCTCCCTGGCCGCGAACATCCTGATCGTCGCGACCGGCGGGGCGGTCAGGCTTACCGCATCCGGGCTGGGCTGCCCGACCTGGCCGCTGTGCACCGAGGACTCCCTCTGAAGCGCCCCGGGTTTCAGTGTTCCAGTCGATGGTGGTGATGTCGCCGAGGTTGGGGGCGTCGGGCCAGTGGTGGGCGAAGACGCGGGCGACGGGCTCGTTGATCTCGGAGAACCAGATCGTGCGGGCGTCGAACACCTCCTCGACAGCGAGGTCGAGTCCGCCGTAGCCGGAGAACAGCGACCCGACCCGCAGGCGGCGGTCGCCCGGTTCGTCGCTGGCGTTCGGCATGAGGACTCCGGCAGATCGGTGATCCCCGGTCGCTGCCTCTGCGAGCGCTGACCGGGCTGGTTATCTGCCAGGTGCTCGCCGCGCCTCCCGCGCCTCCCGTGCCTCCCGTGCCTCGCTGACCGCGCCGCGCCCGGCCTCTGACGGAGCCTTCGTCTCCGCCTCCCTCAGAGCCACCACGCCTCTTGCAGATCGAGGTTGAGCCCGCCTTCGGCGGGCCGCTGCTCACCTCGTGAGCAGGCAGAGAGGGCGGGCCGGATGACGGTTTCGATGCGCGTGATGTCGGCGGGTGACGGGTATAAGTACCTGTTGCGCACTGTCGCGGCCGGCGACGGCGACCGCTCGCTCTCGACTCCGTTGACGCGCTACTACAACGCCGAGGGCACCCCGCCCGGTCGCTGGCTCGGTGCCGGGGTCGCCACACTCGGCGGCGGGCGGATCAGCGTGGGTGATCAGGTCTCCGAAGCCCAGCTCCAGCTGCTGGTCGGCATGGGTCGAGACCCGATCACCGGTGAACCGCTGGGCCGCGCGTACCCCGAATACCGAACCGTGGCCGAGCGGATCGAGGCACGTACCAGTGCGCTTGATCCCGCACTCGGGCCGGCGTCACGCGCGGAGGCGGTCGCGGCCATCGACACGGAGGAGGCCGGGCGCGGGACGCGGCGGGCGGTTGCGGGGTTCGACTTCACGTTCTCGATCCCGAAGTCCGCCAGCGTGCTCTGGGCGGTCGCGGACGCGGGGACGCAGGCGTTGATCGCGGACGCGCATCACGCTGCGGTTGCGGAGGTGGTTGCGTTCATGGAGCGGGAGGTTGCAGCCACCCGCACCGGCGCAACCGACCGCGACGGCGCGGTTGCACAGGTCGACGTCGCAGGTCTGGTCGCCACGGCGTTCGATCACTACGACAGCCGGGCGGGCGACCCGCACCTGCACACGCATGTCGTCATCAGCAACAAGGTGCAGACCGTCCTCGATGGCAAATGGCGGTCGCTGGATGGGCGGCCGATGCACGCCGCCGTGGTCGCCCTCTCCGAGCTGCACGAGGCGGTGTTCGCTGACCACCTCACTCGCTCGTTTGGCGTCTCGTGGGAGGCGCGCGACATGGGCCGCGACCGCAACCCCGCGTGGGCGATCGCCGCGGTGCCCGAGGCGATGGTGAAGGAGTTCTCCACCCGTGCCCGGCACATTGATGCCGAGACCGACCGCCTCATCGGCCAGTACGTCGACGCGCATGGGCGGCGGCCGTCGCCGGCGACGATCATGAAGCTCCGCGCCCAGGCCACCCTCTCGACCCGGCCGGAGAAGGAAGTCCGGTCGCTGGCTGACCTCACCGCCTCCTGGCGGGAACGGGCCGGGCAGGTGCTCGGGTCGGATACGACCTCGTGGGCGCGCGGCGTGACGGCAAACAAGGAGCCGTTGCTGCTGCGCGCGGACGACGTGCCGTTGGATGTGATCGACTCGCTCGGGGCAGACGTTGTGGCTGCGGTCGGTGAGAAGCGATCCACCTGGCATCGCTGGAACCTCACTGCCGAGGCCGCGCGGCAGACGATGGCCTACCGGTTCGCGTCGACAGAGGATCGCGAAGCTATCGTCGGCCTGGTCGTAGACGCCGCCGAAGCCGCTTCGCTGCGCCTGACCCCGCCCGAGCTCGCATCCAGCCCGGCCGCGTTCCGCCGACCGGACGGCACGAGCGTGTTCCGGCCGAAGCACTCCGCGCTGTTCTCCTCCGAGGAGCTGCTGGCCGCCGAAGACCGCCTCCTCGAACGCGCCCACACCACCACCGCACCGACCGTGCCGCTGACCACCGTCGAACGGGTTACGAAGCGGCCCGACAGCAAGGGCCGGATGCTCGGTGACGACCAGGCGGCCGCACTGACGAAGATCGCGCTCTCGGGCCGGGTGGTCGATGTGCTGGTCGGCCCTGCTGGGGCGGGGAAGACCACCGCGATGTCAGCGTTGCGGCGGGCGTGGGAACGCGAGCACGGACGTGGCAGCGTGGTCGGGCTTGCGCCGTCCGCGGTCGCCGCGCAGGTCCTGGCCGATGACCTCGGCATCCAGACCGAGAACACGGCCAAGTGGCTCGACACTCACGACCGCGCCGGCGAGACGTTCCGCAAGGGTCAGCTCGTCATCGTCGACGAGGCATCGCTGGCGGGCACGCTCTCCCTTGACCGCATCACCGCCTTGGCGGCGGAGGCCGGGGCGAAGGTGCTGCTGGTCGGGGACCACGCCCAGCTTCAGTCCGTCACCGCCGGTGGCGCGTTCTCCCTCCTCGTCCACGACCGTGACGACGCCCCGGAGCTGGTCGACGTGCACCGGTTCGTCCACCCGTGGGAGAAGACCGCGTCCCTCGCGCTGCGGCATGGGCGCACCGATGTCATCGACACCTACACCGAACACGGTCGCATCCGAGGTGGTGAGACGGAGGAGATGATCGACGTCGCCTACACCGCCTGGCGCAACGACACACTCGCCGGGCGAGCCAGTGTGCTCGTGACCGCCTCGAACGAGTCCGTCCAGGCGCTCAACAACCGGGCACGCGCTGATCTGATCCTCGACGGCACCGTGAACGCCCGCCGTGAGGTCGAACTGCACGACGGAATGAGGGCTGCGGTCGGGGATACGGTCATCACTCGCCGCAACGACCGCCGCCTCCGCGCGGGACGGTCCTGGGTCCGCAACGGCGATAGGTGGACGGTCACCGAGGTCCGTGACGACGGCGCTCTCACCCTCCGCCGCGCAGGGCGCACGTGGGGCGCCTCGGTCGTGGTCCCGGCCGAGTACGCGGCCGAACACCTCGATCTCGGTTACGCCGTGACGTCATACCGGGCGCAGGGCATCACCGTGGACTCCTCGCACGTCCTGGCGGATGCGTCGATGACCAGAGAGACGTTCTATGTCGCCATGACGAGGGGGCGCGAGCAGAACATCGCCTACGTCGCCGTCGACAAGCCCGACCCCGCCCACGACGGCCCTCGCCCCGGCGACAACACCGAGGCGACAGCCCGGTCCGTGTTGTTCGGGGTGCTGCAGCACGTCGGTGCCGAGCTGTCGGCGCACGAGACGATCACTGCGGAGCAGGACACCTGGGCCTCGATCGCGCAGCTTACCGCCGAGTACGAGACCCTGGCCGCCGCCGCCCAACACGACCGCTGGGCCGCGCTCGTCCGCTCGTCTGGGCTCAGCGACGACGACGCCGAGGACGCGATCGCCTCACCCGCATTCGGAGCGCTGACTGCCGAGCTCCGTCGGGCCGAGGCCAACCAGCACGACGTCGAGACCCTGCTGCCGCGCCTCGTGCGAGCACGCGGGTTCGGGGACGCCGACGACATCGCCGCGGTCCTGCACTACCGTCTTGCCCGCGCGACCGCCAGGCCAGCGGGAGCCGGGCGTGCACGCAGAACACCACGTCTCATCGTGGGCCTCATCCCCGAAGCCACCGGCATCATGCCATCCGAGATGCGGCAAGCGCTGACCGAGCGACGCGACCTCATCGAAGCCCGGGCCGATGCTCTCCTCGACACCGCACTCACCGAGAAACACGAGTGGATCACGAAACTCGGAACCCCACCCAAGACTGCACGAGCGGCCCAGGCATGGCGGAACGCCGCGCGCACCATCGCCGCCTACCGCGACCGCTACGGCATCACCGGACCCGCACCCCTCGGAGCACCCGCCGAAGCCGAGACGCAGAAGATCGACGTCGCCCGCGCCCGTGCTGCGCTTGACCGAACCCGCTCGCTCGAAAGAGAACCGAACAGCGCACGTCAATCGCCTGCTACTACTAGGCCGGTCCGACGCTCCTTGTAGCGCCTGAACGCCAACCTACGAAGCCCGCGACCTGGTAGCGTGAAGATGTGTCCCGTACAAGGAGGCTACGAGAAGATGCCGGAAGATAACGAGGTTCTGACCGCTGATGAAGCGGCAGCGCTCTTGCGTGTCTCCACCAAGACAGTGCTCTCACTCGCCCGCGCGGGGTCGCTGCCCGGAGAGAAGGTGGGACGCGCTTGGCGCTTCGTGAGGAGCGATGTCCTTGCGTACGTCCGCGGTTCACTGCCGCAGGCAGGAGCAGAGCACAATGAGTGAGGTCGTGACGGCACTGTCCGAGATGAACAGTGTCCTAGGCGGTGACAAATGCTAGATACTTCGAACTGGCCCGAAGTTGAGCTTGACGTCCTGAAAGAAATCCAACTCGATCCAAAAAACGTTCGCCTTGAAGTGGCCGACGCGAAGGTCGAGGCCGACATCATTGAAGACCTGTTCGTCAACGAAGATGCGTTAGCGCTTGTCGAGGGCATCTGCAAGGTCGGCTATCTGACACACGAGACGCCGGTCGTCCTAAAGCGACGCGGTAAGTATGTGATGGTTGAGGGGAACCGCAGGCTCGCTGCACTCAAAGCCATCCAGAACCCGATGTTGGTCCCCGACTATCAGGCGCGAGTCGCGTCGCTGGCGGCCCTTCTGCCAGACCGCTCTGCGCTCGCGAAGGTCCGGGTCATGGTTGCACCGAACCAGACCGAAGCGGATCAGTTGATCGCGGCTATCCACACCGGGAACCTGCGGCGGGCCTGGAGTCCCAGCAGGCAGGCGGCGTTCTTCCAGGCGCAGATCGACGCGGGGAGGAAGCTCCGTGAACTTCTGACTAGGTATCCCACGATCGACGTTCGCAAATTCGTCTTTCGAGCGCACATCATCAATCTCTTCAAGTCCGTGCATTACGACGAGGCCGAGCTTCAAGACTTCCTTGCAACAAAGAAGTGGGCCAGGGGCCTATCGACGCTGGCGCGCATCTACGAGTCGAAAGAGTTCCTTGACCTGACGGGGCTTACGATGGATTCAGACGGCAACGTCACGAAGACGCTCTCGGACGAAGTCTTCAAAGATGTTGCTACGGCAATCGTTCGCGGGATGTACGACGAGAACATCAACACGCGCAGCCTGAACTCGGTCTCAAGTCCTCGCTACACGCAGCTGATGAAGGAACTGCGTCAGATCGTTGCTGACGCGGGAGAAGCAGCTCCGCCTAACCCCACAACCCCAACTACAGGGACGACTCCCGACGGAGGGAACAACCCACCGCCCGGTGGCCCCGGCGCTAAGCCGACTCCGCCCACGGGGGCACCTGGTCTCGGAGAACCTCCGAGCGCTGCGCCTGGCACCGCGGAGCCGAAGCCTCCGAGGAAGCGTCCAGCCAAGAAGAAGCTCAGGAACCTCGACCTCGGGCAGATCAAGGCTCCCGCGAGTTACCCCGAAGGGTTGAAACTGCTGCTCGGCGAACTGTCTGAGGTCGACGTGCAAAAGTTCCCTAACGCCACCTTCCTAATGATCCGGGCCGTACTGGAAAAGTCGATCAAGGCGTATGCGGAGGCAAAGTCGATCGACATCAAGGGCTCCGGGAACAACCAGAACGGCCGTGTCCAACTTGGCCACGCCCTGAACTGGCTCTTGGAACACGTCAAGGCGAACGGCCCGAAGCACCTGATCCAGGTCATCGAGGGCGTCAGGACAGGGAAGCTCGTTACGTACACGAACTCAGGCGACTCGCTCAATGCGATCAACCACAACCACCACTTCCTAGTCGATCCCGACCAAACGTTCTCAATGTGGGCCTCCATCGACTCGATCATGAGATACGTGATGAAGCCATGAGCACGAGCGCCATCGGGGTGTCCACACGACGCCCGCGAATCTCACCGCTCCGGTACCCGGGCGGAAAGTCTGCCTTGTACTCGCGCCTGCGCAAGATGATCCGCGATATGGACCTCGCAGGCTGCACCTACGTCGAGCCGTATGCGGGCGGAGTCGGCGCCGGTCTCAGTCTCCTGGTAACGGGGCAAGTCGAGCGCGTCGTCATCAACGACCTCGACCCGGCTATCCACGCATTCTGGACTACGGTTCAGTCCGAGCCCGGATGGCTGATCGAGCGAATCCACAAGGCCAAGCTTGACGTCACCGAGTGGCGGCGGCAGCGCGAAATCTATGTTGCCGCCGACACCAGCGATCTGTCACAGCTCGGATTTGCCACCTTCTATCTCAATCGCACGAACAGGTCCGGGGTGCTCAACGGCGGCCCGATCGGCGGGCTAGACCAAACGGGTAATTACAAGATCGACGCCCGCTTCAACCGGGACGGCCTTGCTGAACGTATCCGAATACTGTCGCTCTATGCAGACAACATCGTCCCGACGTCGCGCGATGGTATTGAGGTCATCGCTGAGTACGCTCCCAAGGACGATGTCTTCATCTACGCCGACCCGCCCTACTTCGAGAAGGCCGGTTCGTTGTACCTCAACGCCTTCTCTGCAACCGACCACGAAGACCTTGCGCGGGTCCTCAACTCCGTCGCAGACAGGCCGTGGATTCTTACCTATGACAACGCTCCACAGGTGGCGGAGCTCTACGCGGCGCGTCGGCGTCGAGAGTTTGAGCTCCACTACTCAGCGCATCGCGTCGGCAAAGCCACTGAGGTCGCCGTGCTCTCTGAATCCGTTCCGGAGATCGGACAGGGCTGGCCGCTCACGCCGACAACGTTGACGTAGCCAGCTCCTACGGGACGAGGGCCGCCCACCGCAGAGGAGGCGGAAGAACTATGCCTCCTCGCGCTCGGGCGGACGGATCAGCCGCACGTTTGATACGCCGCCTTGGTTGACGCAATCCTGAGCGAGGTCGTGAACACGCCAGTAGAAGTCAAGGTCGGCAGCCGCCGCGTTCACGGTGCTCTCGACAGGCATGTAGCGGTGCAACGGTGTGGAGACACCACCGTAGGAGTGGCCGAAGTTATCCACCGTGAGGATCGTCAGGGCCTCTGATCCGGTCCACTCGATCCCGACGCGCACGTCGTACTCGTCGTTGCCCGTCGCGTCGGCGGTCGTCCGGATGAGAGCCATCAGGCCTGCGACGCCGCACTCGACCGCGTCCGACTGGACCTGCGATCCCTCGAAGTACCCGTCGCTACTCATGCGGTGGCCGCCGATTGCGGCTGCGAGCGTGACTGATCCGTCGTGGTGGAGACTTGCCCATGCTTCCTTCCACTGTGATCTGTCGCCCGTTGCGGTGTTGACGGCGACCCAGCGCCGCGATCCCGGTCGTGGGTTGTGCCGGTCGACGTTTTCCAGCGGGTGCACACCTCCACGTCCGGCGTAGAACAGGGCGAGGCCTTCGGCCTTGGTCAGTACGTCGCGCGCTCCGTCGCGCGTCAGGCGGTTGTGGAGGCGAGGGACGCGCGGGTGGGCGACAGCGATCAGCCAGGCGCGTTCGCTCGTGGCGCGGCCGCCCGCGGTCTCGGCATACAGGTTGTCGAGCGCTTCGCTGGCGTGGCGGCGTTCATCGAAGCGTGCTCGGTACATCGCCTCGATCTGTCGTTCCTTCATCCATACGGTGTCGGAGTCGTTGCGCACCGGAGCGCCGAAGTAGTCGTTGCGGTAGATCAGGTGTGGCCCGTCAACGCTTGCCGGCACTTCCACGACGACAGCGCGGGCACCCTCCGTTCCGAGGCGGTGCACGTTGAGGCCGAAGACGGGCGGGGAGATAGCGGTGATCGCTGCGGAGCGCAGGGATCGCTCGTACGCTTCATCGAACTCTCCGACGTCGACTCGCTCTGTCGCGGCCTTCTGCGACTCGCGTACTCCGAACACGATGACGCCGCCGCCGCTGTTCGCCATCGCTGCAACGTCCTTGGGGAAGTCTGTTTGCGGTAGTCCCTTCGCCGGGGGCAGCTCTGACTTCCAGTCCAGGTCGGTCGTCTCCATGACTCCGCTGCTCACCGCCGCATCCAGCAGTTCGTCCGTCAGAGGTCCAGGAGCGACCCCGAGGGCGCGATGCAGAGCGGTGAAGATCATGACCCCCAGCGTAGGGATCACCTGCGACAACTGGCGGTGACGCCGACCAGTGGCTGCCTACAGCGCGCGCCCCTCCCGATGAGCGGACGGGGTGATGCCCGACTCACGCGCGAATGCCTGCCCGCCGCCACCTGCGGGCGAGTCGAGGAGGGCCGTGACGTCTGTGGCGTCGGTGATGAGGGACGCGATGCCTTCGCGCAGGAGCCGGTGCGTGCCGGAGCTGGCGGCACTGGTTACCGGGCCGGGCACGGCGCCGACCGGGCGTCCGAGCTGCGTAGCGCGGGCGGCGACGTTGAGGGAGCTGGAGCGATAGCCGGCCTCCACGACGACGGTTGCACCGGAGAGGGCACCGAGGATGCGATTGCGGGCGAGGAAACGCCACTTGGTCGGCGCGGAGCCGGGCGGCATCTCACTGGCGAGCAGGCCGAGGTCTCCGACTCGTGCCAGCAGCTCACGATTGCCGGATGGGTAGAGGCGATCCAAGCCGCCGACCATGACGGCGAGGGTCTGCCCGCCTGTGGCGAGTGCGGCTCGGTGTGCGGCGGCGTCGATGCCGTAGGCGCCGCCGGCCACGATGATCCGCTCAGCATGGGTCAGATTGGAGGCGAGTTCGCCCGTGACGTGCTCGCCGTAACTAGTGGCGGCGCGGGCTCCGGTGATCGTGACGCGATCGTTCAGCGGCGCGGTGAGGTAGGAGACAGCGCCTCGCAGCCATAGAGCGGTGGGGGCGCGGTTGCCCAGATCGTTGAGGGCGGTCGGCCACTCATCGTCGCTGGGGATGAGGATGCGCAGCCCGAGGCGGTCAGTCTCCGCGAGTGCCTGCGTGACCGTGCGGGCATCCATTCGCGGGGCGACCTTGTTGCGCCACAGCCTGGCCTCGACCGCATCGACGTTCTTCGGGAGTGCGCCGGCACCGGCTGCCAGGCGCACGGTCTCGACCGCGCCGACCGCGGCGAGGAGCCTGCCGGTCACGGCGTCGTCGGGCTCCAAGGTCGATGCCAGGGCGACCCGTGCGGAGCGTTCGTCCTTGGCGAGAGAAGTGATCGTGACCATGCCCGGCTCCCATCCGTGTGTGCCAGACAGGTGCGCGAGCGCCGCCCGAATCCCCGGGCGCACCTCTTACGAATGTCGCCGGAGCGTCGTACTCTGGAGGGGAGGCAGATTCCTCCTTGATGTGGCGTCCCTCGCGGACAGGCCCTCGGGCCACTCTCTACGCACTGTCTCGTCACCTGACCGTGCCACGAGAGGAAACGCCATGATCCGACTGCTCTGGGCGCTCAGCGCCCACGCCCGCTACTACCTGCGGCGTTACATGCCCACCAACATCGCGCTCGACGCGATCCGCACCCGCCGCGGCCTGAAGTGGGGCATCCTCGCGATGCTCCTCGCGGTCCCGTACTTCCTCGCAGCGAACTACTGCATCACGCTGATCGAGGGCGGCGGCCCGGGCTGGCTGAACCTCCTCGTGCTCCTGTTCTGCTGGAATGCGCTCAAGTTCCTCATCATGGGCCTGGTCAGTGTCATCTTGCTCGTCCGCGCCCGCGTCCAGGAGGCCGTCGAGCGTCGCCGCCCGCCGCATGAACGAGGCACAGTCCCTCAAGTACCCGATGGCGAGTGTGGCGTGATGGGCGCCGTGATCTACACCCGCAGCGCACGCCCGAACTGGGCAACCCACGCTCACCAGCGGGCCGCCTGCCAATGCCTGGCCGCCGAGCTCGGCTACGAGGTCAGCGGCGAGTTCCACGACAACGGCCGGACACGACCCGCGCTCGACCAGGCCCTCGCCACCATCCGCGACGGGCAGGCATCGGCGCTCATCGTCGCGGACCTCTACCGACTCAGCCGACCGTCTACCGAGTTCGCCCGCATCATCGAGGCGCTGGACGAGGCCGACGTGCCCCTCTACGTCGTCGGGCAAGGCCGCGTGAGCCTTCCCGCGACTCCCGAGCTCGGCATCATGCTGGCGATCGCCGAGTACGAGGCCAAGCACTCCGAGGAGGACTTCACTCTGTAACCGCCACCCGACGTCCCCGAGGGCGGATGGTCGCACCTGCTGCGGCCACCGCCCTCTTCACTGCCCCCTGACTCACCCCGAAATGCAGACCAACCTCCATCAAGGTCATCCCGCCCTCGTAGAGCCTCACAGCCTCGCACGTGTGCTCCTCAGCCAGCCCTCGCACGCGCATCGGGACGGAACGGCGGACGAGGTGCGCGGCCACCGTTCGGTGGTAGACGCCGAACCGCTCACCGAGCTGCGCTAGCGTCATGCCCTGCTCGTACAGCGCCACCAGCTCATCAACCTCGGCGGCGCTCAGAGAGGTTTGAGTCTTCCCAACTGACCGCACCACACGACCCCGCGAGTCGGTCACCGAGGGTTCGGATGGCCGTTCGCTACGCTCGTAGGCACCCCGAGACAGGCGAGAAGCCACGGTTTTCAGGGCCGGGCCAGGGTTCTCAAACTCTCTACGGAGGTGCACGAGACGCGAACCGTCCGACCCAGCCGGGTGCGAGCCGCGCGCGAGACCTACGCCGCCTGTCGGGAACATTTCCGGCCGCTGTGGCGTCATGCTGAAGGAGACCGTCGCCACGAGCGTGACGGCCCGATCACTGGGAGAGACCACGATGAGCAACCCGATCTTCGATCGCGTCGACCGGGAGGCGCAGCGCGGCTACGCCGGCTTCGGCCAGCAGCGCACGCCCGACCTGTCCGCAGGCCAGCTGCAGGACATGTATGCCGCGCCGCCGGTCATCCCCGCGCACGAGCGCCGCCTCACGCTGGACGACGTGATGATGAAGGCCCTGCTGCTGTTCGGCATCGTCATCGGCGTGGGCGCCGTCAGCTGGTACGCCTCGGCCATGATGCCCGCCACCAGCCTCGTCCTGCTCTTCGGCGGGATGATCGGCACGCTGGTCCTCGGCCTCGTCATCGCCTTCAAGAAGGCCATCAGCGTCCCGCTGATCGTGACCTACGCCGTGCTGGAAGGTGCCTTCGTCGGCGCCCTCAGCCAGAACTTCGAGCGGGCCTACGACGGTGCCGTCCCGACCGCCATCCTCGCGACGCTCTGCGTCTTCGGCGCGATGTTCGCGGGCTGGAAGGGCGGCTTCATCAAGGTCACCGACAAGTTCCGCCGCATGATGGGCATGGCGCTCATCGGCTACGCGATCTTCGCCCTCATCAACCTCGGCGCCGCGCTCCTGGGCGTCGGCGGCGGCTGGGGCTTCGGTGGCAGCGGTCCGATCGGCATCGGGATCTCGCTGTTCGCGACCGGCCTCGCGGCCTTCACCCTCGCGCTCGACTTCGACTCGATCGACAACGCCGTCCGCTCCGGCGCCCCGGAGAAGTACTCCTGGCTGCTGGCGCACGGTCTCGTCGTGACCGTCGTCTGGCTCTACATCGAGATGCTTCGCCTCATCGGGCGCTTCCGCGACTGAGCATGACCGCGATCCCTGACGAGGTCAGGGTCGAGCTGGAGCGCGTGGTCCGGCGGTGGCAGCAGCTGCCGCTGGACCACGCGCTTCGCGCGTCCGGACCGGTGCGCGAGCTCGCCCAGGCCCTGGCCGACGAGGTGGCCGACGCCGAGGCGCGACCCCGCGAGACGCTGCCCGAGCTCGGCCCGGCGACCCTGCTGCACCAGCTCCAGGTGTGCACCTACGACGCCGCCCGCCTGCACCCCGAGGGGCGGCAGGCGGGCGGCATACGGACGCTCGCGGAGCGTCTCGCGCAGGTGCGGCGCGAGATCAGCTGAGGCGCTCGTAGATGATGGCCATGCCCTGGCCGCCACCCACGCACATCGTCTCCAGGCCGTAGGTCAGGTCGCGGGCCTGCAGCGAGTGCAGCAGCGTCGTGGTGATGCGCGCGCCGGTCGACCCGAAGGGGTGGCCGAGCGCGATGGCGCCGCCGTTGACGTTGAGCTTGTCGAGGTCCATGCCGAGGTCGTCGGCGCTCGGGAGCACCTGCGCGGCGAAGGCCTCGTTGATCTCGTATAGGTCCAGGTCCCCGATGGTCATGCCGGCGCGGGCCAGGGCCTGGCGGGACGCCTCGACGGGGCCGAGGCCCATGATCTCGGGGGACAGGGCGCTGACGCCCGTGGAGACGATCCGGGCGAGCGGGGTCAGGCCCAGCTCCTTGGCCTTGTCGGCGGCCATCACGACCACGGCCGCGGCGCCGTCGTTGAGCGGGCAGCAGTTGCCGGCCGTGACCGTGCCGTTCTCGCGAAAGACCGGCTGCAGGGTCTGGACCTTGTCGAGGGTGACGCCGGCGCGGGGGCCGTCGTCGGTGGAGACGACCGTGCCGTCCGGCAGGGTGACCGGCGTGATCTCCTCGGCGAAGAAGCCGCTCTTGATGGCCTCCTCGGCGAGGTTCTGCGAACGGACGCCCCACTCGTCCTGACGCTCGCGCGAGACGCCGCGCAGGGTCGCGACGTTCTCGGCGGTCTGGCCCATCGTCAGGTAGACGTCGGGCAGCAGGCCCTCCTCGCGGGGGTCGCTCCAGGTGGTGTTGTCCTGGGCGATGCGCTTCATGCGCTCCTCGGCGTCCTTGAAGCGGGGGTTCTTGTCGCCGTCGTCCGAGCCGCCGGCGCCGGCGAAGCTCTTGTAGCGGGAGACGCACTCGACGCCGCCGGAGACGAACACCTCGCCCTCGCCGGCGCGGATCGCGTGGAAGGCCATGCGGGTCGTCTGCACGGAGCTGGCGCAGAACCGGTTGACGGTCGCGGCGGGCACGTGGTCGAGGTCGGCGAGGATCGCGACGACGCGGGCCATGTTGGCGCCGTGCTCGCCGGACGGCTCGGCGCAGCCGAGGTAGAGGTCGTCGATGAGCGAGCGGTCGAGGCCGGGGACCTTGTCGAGCGCGGCCCGCACGACGTGGGCGGCGAGGTCGTCCGGGCGGACGTCCTTGAGCGAGCCCTTGAAGGCCCGGCCGATCGGGGTCCGTGCGGTCGAGACGATGACGGCGTCCTGCATGCGGCACTCCTTCGTGTCGTGCGGGTTCACTACCCGCAGGTATGCCGAGAGGTTAGCCCGGCTGCGGCTCGTCGGTCACGCTCGCGCCAGGCGGGGTGGCCGACGTCACCTGGGGTCGCCGCAGCCGGCCCACGTCCGGGCGGCGCAGTCGACGCAGCACGGCGCGACGGGTGCGCGTGGTCCGCGACAGGCCCCCGCCGGTGTCCTCCGTCTCGGCCTCGGCGCTCACCTCGGTGCCGGGGTGGGCGACGGCGTGGACGGCGGCCACGTGCAGCGGTCCGACGCCCTCGCCGCGCGACACCTCCAGGGGGCGGTCCGACTCGGGCCACAGGCCGAGCGCGGACGCGACGGACGGCAGGATCGCCGACGCCGCCCGGGCGTAGCCCGCCGCCGAGGGGTGGAACTGGTCCTTGGAGAACATCAGCGCCGGCTCGGCGAGGAAGTCCGGACCGATGAGATCGCCGAGCGACACCGTGCGGGCGCCCGCCTCGACGGCGGCCACCGTCTGCGCGGCCGCGAAGTCCCGCGACCACCGGCTGACGAGCCACCGCAGCGGCTGGGGGAGGGGCTCGACCGTGCCGAGGTCGGGGCAGGTGCCGACGATGACGGTGGCGCCGCGCGACCGCAGCACCGTGATGGTCTCGGCGAGGTGTCCCACGGCCTCGGGCACGTCCTTGCGGTGGGTCACGTCGTTGCCACCGACGACCACGACCACGACGTGCGGCTCGGGCGCGCGGGCCAGGAGGTCCTCGAGCTGGGCGGGCAGGTCGGTCGACTCGGCGCCCACGACGGCGGCGTTGGTGAGACGGACCGGCCGCCCGGCGATCGCGGAGATGCCGTGGGCCAGGGTGGCGCCGATCGTCTGGCGGCGGTGGTCGACGCCGAGCCCTGCGGCCAGCGAGTCGCCCAGCACGCCGAGCTCGATGGGGTCGCCGAGGCCGGCGCCATAGACGTCGGAGTCCGGCGGCGCG
The DNA here is from genome assembly GCF_002453335.1 of Arsenicicoccus sp. UBA6765. Lineage (NCBI taxonomy): Bacteria > Bacillati > Actinomycetota > Actinomycetes > Micrococcales > Intrasporangiaceae > Arsenicicoccus > Arsenicicoccus sp. UBA6765. The sequence goes on along the minus strand of NZ_DKGR01000063.1, from coordinate 87,072 downwards.
GTCTCGAAGGGCTTGCCCACGACCCGCCGCACCATGCGCGCCTCGACCTTGAGGATGCCGTAGCCGGCCGCCCCCACCCCCGCCGCCCCGGCGAGGCCGTAGCCCCCGCCCCGCGCGATCCTCGTCCCCAGACCCAGTGTCCCCACCTCGTTCGCCGCGTCGATGTCCCTTCAAGGGTAAGCAAACTCGGTTACCTGTCGGTAATGCCCGAGGCGCATCACCTGGCTTCTCCGAGTTCGGCTTCCGTTCACGTCAGGGTGGCCGCGGTGATGCTCGGCACGAGTCGAATGGACGTCTGGCGCAGGCGACTCCCGCTGCTGCGCCGACGACGTGCAGGGGGCCCCGATGGACAGCGACGCACCTCCGCGCCGCCCTGACGAGCACGTCGCGGTCCTGCCGGGCTGGTGGACCACGGTGCAGCAGGCCGAGCAGCAGGCGCTGCAGCTGACGCGCGGCACCGACGTGGTCACTGCGGCCACCCATGTCGTCGACGGCATCGCCCTCGTGACCGCGCAGGTCGCGGGTCCGCACCGGTGGTCCAGCGCCTCGCACCGCGACCACGACCGTTGGGCCGTCATGGCGCGCGACGCCGTCGCCGACCACGAGGCGCGGTATGGCGGGCGGCTGTTCGTGTTTCCCGGCCAGTGCACCCTCGCGGGGGCGATGACGGCGGGGCGGGTGCTGGCGGAGACCGTGATCGACGAGCTCGTCGTCCCCGGCCACCCCGGCCGGATCGACCCCGAGGCCCGGATCGAGGGCCTGGACTTCGTGCGGCCGGTCTATCGCCAGGGGCAGGTCGTCCTGACGCTGCGCCCGATCGGGCCGGGTCTGTTCACCCCGTTCGAGCGGCCGCGGACGGCCGGGGCGCTGCGCCCGAGCATCTGACGCGCCGGAGCATCTGACGCGCCGGAGCGTCTGACGCACCCGACCGCTCGGCGCGCGGGAGGGGCCGACGGTCGACGTGGGGCCACGGGGCCTGCCCAGGTTCGTCCCCCTTTGCCAGACTGCCAGGACACGCCCGATCGAGGAGGATCCATGGCAGACGAGCTCGTCCGCGTCGACCGCACCGGCGACGTCACGACGGTGACGATGACCAGCCCGAGGCAGCGCAACGCCCTGTCGGTCGACATGATGCGCGCGCTGCGCGACGCCCTCGCCGAGGCGGGCAGCACCGACACCCTCGCGGTGGTGCTGGCCGCGGAGGGCCCGGTGTTCAGCGCCGGCCACAGCTTCCGCGACATGGTGGGAGCCACGTCCGAGGACGTCACCGAGCTGTTCGAGCTGTGCACGTCGCTGATGGACACCGTCCAGGCCATGCCGCAGCCCGTGATCGCCCGCGTGCACGCCCTCGCCACGGCCGCCGGCTGCCAGCTCGTCGCGACCTGCGACCTGGCGGTGGCGGCCGAGACGGCGGGCTTCGCGCTGCCGGGAGGCCGCGGCGGGTTGTTCTGCCACACCCCGCTGGTGGCGGTGGCGCGCAACGTCGGTCGCAAGCGCGCCCTCGAGATGGCCCTGTCCGGCGACGTCGTGGACGCGGGCACCGCCCTGGAGTGGGGTCTGGTCAACGCGGTCGTCCCCGAGGACGAGCTGGACGAGGCGGTGGCCGCCCTGGTCGCTCGCGTCACCCGTGGCAGCGCCGCCCAGCGCGCCGCAGGCAAGAGGCTCTTCTACGCCCAGGTCGGCCGGGACCAGTCCGAGGCCTATGCGATGGCGATCGCCGCGATGGCGGACGGCGCGGTGGGGGTCGACGGCCAGGAGGGCATGACCGCCTTCCTGGAGAAGCGGCACCCTCGCTTCACCAGCACCCCGCAGGGTTGATCGGCCGCCTGGGTCTGGACACGTCAGGCCGGACCCCTCAGGTTCGACAGCTCTGGCCCGTCAGGTCAGGCCCGACGGCTGAGCGTCGACGGCTCAGGCCCGGCGGCTCAGACGCGCAGGTCGAGGAGCATGGTCTCGGCCGTGCCGTCGTGCCCCACCGTGCGATAGCCGAGCCGGCCATAGAGGTTGACCGCCTCGTTGCCGTCCTCCACCGACAGGCTGGCTCCGGCATACCCCGCGGTCCGGAGCCGGTCGGCGAGCCGCTCAAGCAGGGCTCGTCCGACCCCCTCGCGGCGGTAGTCCTCGAACACCGTGACGCTCACCTCGGGCACGGTGTCGGCGACGTAGCCGTAGCCCGGGTCCTGCGCCGAGAACGTCCGGGCCCAGGCGACGCCGACGGTCTCGGTGCGCGTCTGGGCGACCACGCCGAGGTCGCCGCCGCGGTGCCCGAAGTCGGCGAAGTAGTGCGCCAGCCGGGGGTTCTCGCGGACCTCCGCACGGCTGGTGCGGTGCCGCAGCCAGTTGACGTTGACCCACGTGGCGACCTCGAGGAGCTCCTCGTCGGCGGTCGTGGCGTCGCGCCACTCCAGCTCGTCCAGCAGGGAGGTCGGGTCAGGCTGCGGGGCGTCGTCCATGGCGCGCACGATAGCCGAGGGTTCAGGCCCCTCCGCGCTGCAGCATGACGAACTCCCGCGGCGAGTAGCCCGTCGCCGTGCGGAAGTCGCGCGAGAAGTGCGCCTGGTCGGCGTACCCCAGGTCGGCGGCCACGTCGGCGAGGCTGCCCTCGTGGTGACGCAACCGGTCGGCCGCCTCGTGCAGCCGGCGACGACGGACGAGCCACAGCGGGGTGAGCCCTAGCCGGCGCTCGGTGAGGCGCTGCAGCGTCCGCTCGGACAGGCCCACCCGCTCGCACAGCTGGGTGACCGTGAGGACCGAGCCGTCCTCCTCGACGGTGCGGACGACGTCGTTCACCAACCGGTCCTCGACGTCCGGAGGGCCCAGGCGGGCGACCCGGTCCTCCACCAGCCGGCGGCCGACGGCGTGGGCTGCCTCGTCGCTCGGGTCCTCGCTCATCACGGCTCGCAGCGCCTCGGGCAGGTCCCCGAGCAACGGGACGGTGGCCAGGTCGACATACCGGTCGGTGATCCCGCTGACCGGCCCACCCAGGAGCGGCGTGCCGGCGGCGGGTGCGAGCATCACGCCGAAGGCCCACCCGCGTCCCTCCAGGACCGTGATCGACAGGCCTCGCCGCGGGCCGACGAACCGTGCGTAGACCGGCGACACGACGGCCAGGGTGACGGGGTACTGCAGGACCTTCTGCTCCCGGCGCCCTCGCTTGGGCCGCTCGGGCCGGTCGGGCTGGTCGGAGTGGTCGGGCTGGTCGGGATCCTCCGGCACGTCCCACACCGGCACCCAGTAGCGCCTGATCCAGCCCTGCAGCGCGTCCGGCGGGAGATAGCGGCTGATCACGAAGCTGTCGTCCGCCGGGTCGCGCAGGTGCGCCCGGTCGATGTCGTCGGTCGCCCGGCCCGGCTGTCGGGAATCGTCAAGACGGCCCATGCCCGCCGAGCCTAGCGTCGGGGTGTCCGGTCCAGACGTGCCCCGCCGTCTCGACTCCCCATCTGCCGAGGAGGCCCTCATGACCACCACCACCCACCCGACCACCAGGACCGACGACAACCCCACCCTCGCGAGCTGGCGGCAGCACGCCGAGCCCTTCACGGCGGTCGTCGTGGCGGCGACCGACTGGGACGCCGCCAGCCCGTGCGAGGGATGGACCGCCACCGACGTGGTGGATCACGTCGTCCAGACGGAGCGGGACTTCGTCGAGGGATGCGGCCTTTCCCTGCCGGTCACCGCCGAGGGATCCCCGGCCGACCGGTGGGCCGCGCACGAGACGGCCGTGGCCGCGCTGCTGGCGGACCCGGCCGTGGGGGACCAGGCGTTCGACGGCCACTTCGGCCCCACGACCGTGGGCGCCACCCTCACCCGCTTCTACGGCTTCGACCTGCTGGTGCACCGCTGGGACATTTCACGCTCCCAGGGCCGCGACGAGGTCCTCACGGATGCCGAGCTCGACGAGATCGACGCCGCCGTGGACGGATTCGGCGAGCACGCCTACGCACCCGGCATCTTCGCCCGACCCGTCGAGGTGCCCGAGGGGGCGGACCGGTGTGCCCGCGTCCTGGCGCGGACGGGCCGCCGAGCCTGAACCCGAGCCTCACCCGGTCCATGGTGTGCGCCGAGGGCTACGATTGCGCACATGACGACGATCGCCGCGCGAGAGCTGCGCAACCACACCGGCGCGCTCCTCGCCCGCGTCGCGGCGGGTGAGCGACTCACCATCACCCACCGCGGCGAGCCCGTGGCCGAGCTGACCCGGCCGGGACGTCGTCGTCGTGGCTACCTCCAGCGGGACGAGGTCCTTGCCGTCCTGGCACCCGGGCGGGGAGGGTCCTGGACGCAGGACCAGGCCTGGATCGGCGCAGGCAGCACCGACGACCTCGGTCCGATCCGGTGACAGCGGCGGGCCTGCTGGACACGAGCGTCTGGATCGCCGGCGAGGTCGGGCGCCCCGTCACCGCCGAGGCACTGCCCGAGCGCTCGTACGTCTCCGTGATCACCGTCGCGGAGATCGAGGCCGGCGTCCTCGCAGCCGGCGACGTCGAGACCCGAGCCGCACGCATGGCGACGGCCACGGCGCTCGCCATGGTCGAGGCGCTCCCGGTCGACGAGGCGGTGGCGCGGGAGTGGGCGCGGATGCGCGTCCTGCTCCGTGACGCCGGACGACGCGTCAACGTCAACGACCTCTGGATCGCAGCCACCGCCCGGGCCAACGACCTGCCCGTCTACACCCAGGATGATGACTTCGACGTGCTGGGCGAGGTCTGCGGGATCCGGGTGGTGCGCGTCTGACCCGTGGTCGGCAGTGGCCGCGTCTCGGTCAGGCGCGGGGCGGCTCGACGGTCGTCTGGGCGGGCAGGTCGTCCGAGGAGACCAGGCCGACGGGGCAGGTGTAGCCGTTGGGCCCGTGGTTGCAGTAGCCGCCGGGGTTCTTGTGGAGGTACTGCTGGTGGTAGTCCTCGGCGAAGTAGAACGGGCCCGCGTCCTCGGCCGAGCGCAGCTCCGTCGTCACGTGGCCGTGGCCGCGCGAGGTGAGCAGCCCGTCGAAGGCGTCGCACGCCGCGCGGGCCTGGGCCTCCTGCAGGGGGGTGGTCCAGTAGATCGCCGAGCGGTACTGCGTGCCGATGTCGTTGCCCTGGCGGTTGGCGGTCGTGGGGTCGTGGTTCTCCATGAGGGTGGCGACGATCCGGTCGGCGCCGACCTGCGCCGGGTCGTAGGCCACGAGCACCATCTCGGTGTGCCCCGTGCGACCGCTGCACGTCTCCTCGTAGGTCGGGTTGGGGGTGAACCCGCCCATGTAGCCCACCGCGGTGCCGACCACGCCGGGCAGCTTCCAGAAGATGCGCTCCAGCCCCCAGAAGCACCCGCCCGCGACATACAGGATCTCGGCGGGGGAGCCGCCGGCGGTGGTCCAGGGACCGGTGAGCGGGGCATCGAGGACCGTATGACGGGCCGCCAGCCCGCCCATCGGGGTGTCGCGCCCGGGCAGGGCCTCGGCGGGGGTGACCATCACGGGGGTGGAACGACCGAAGATCATCCCCCTATCCTCCCACGCTCAGTGCGGGGCGTCGGGCGCTGCCGCGGGGATGGGACGCCGCAGCCGCTCGCGGATGTCGATGAGCGCCTTGGCGTGCTCCTGCAGGGCGAGGTCCTCGGGGCGCTGGGGGTTCCACGAGCGGACGTGCTGCTTGTGGCCGTCCTCGTCGAGGGCCACGAGCACCATGGTGCAGTGGGTCGTCGTGCGCATCTCGCCGGTGCGCGGGTTGCCGGAGCGCACGTGCACGGACACGTGCATGCTGGAGTGGCCGGTGTAGATGAGGCGGGCCTCCACCTCGACCACGGCCCCGATGAGCAGGGGGCGGTAGAAACGGACGCCGCCGGCGTAGACCGCGATCACGCTGCCGCGGTGCCAGCGCTCGGCCACCAGCGTCGCCGCCTCGTCGATCCACCGCATGACGATGCCGCCGTGGACCTTGCCGCCCCAGTTGACGTCGGTCGGCGCCGCCATGAAGCGCAAGGTCTCGCGGCAGGCGTCCGTGTCCTCGGTGTAGCGCTGACGCTCCATGTCGGCCTCGATGGCCCGGCGACCCTCGATGCGGCTCTGCGCGAGGGCCTGCTGCTCCCGCTCCCAGTCGTCCTCGGGCACGAACTCCGGCACCGCCGCCGGTCGCCCGTCCTCACCCATCGAGACGAAGACCAGCAGGCACTGGGTGTTGATCGTGAGCGTCCCGTCGCGCGGGTCGCCGGACGAGACGGTCGCCACGATGTGCATCGACGAGCGCCCGGTGTGGACCACGCGGGACTGCACCTCCACCAGGTCGCCGACCTCGACGGGGCGGGTGAAGTGGATGTTGCCGACATACGCCGTCACGCAGTAGGTGCCGGACCACCCTGCGGCACAGGCATATCCGGACTTGTCGATCCACTCCAGCATGCGGCCGCCGCCCACCCGGTCGCGGACGTTGCCGTCGGTCGGTGCCGCCATGAAGCGGAGGGTCACGCTGCGCTGGGTGCCGGGCATGGCCCCAGGCTAGTGACCCGCACGCACAACGAGGTATCGGCCCAGGTCGATGTGGCGGCTGGCGCCGTTGTGCGTGTGAGCTCGTTCGATGCGGGTGGATAGCCTGGCGACCATGTCCCGAGTGCTGTGCGTCGATGTCGGCTCGACCTTCACCAAGGCGGTGGTCGTCGAGACGGGGACGGGCGAGCTGCTGGCGCGGGCCGAGACGCCGACCACCGTCGGGACGGACGTGCTGCACGGCTACCGCATCGTCCGTGACCTCGCCGAGGCGCAGCTGCCGGACGGCGCAGGGGAGATCGACGACGTGCTCCTGTGCTCCAGCGCGGGCGGGGGGCTGCGGCTGGCGGTGGTGGGATACGAGCGGACGGTCACGGCCGAGGCGGGGCACCGGGTCGGGCTGTCCGCGGGGGCCAAGGTCGTGCACGTCAGCGCGGGGGAGCTCGACGCACAGGGCATACGTGACCTGCGGGATGCCCGCCCCGACGTGGTCCTCCTGGTCGGCGGGACCGACGGGGGCAACGCAGAGGTGCTGCGGCACAACGCGACTCGCCTGGCGCGGGCGCGCGTGACCATGCCGATCGTGGTGGCCGGCAACGCCGAGGCCCGCGACGAGGTGGTCGCCATCCTGCGAGAGCGCGGTCGGCGGGTGGTCGCCACCGACAACGTCGTCCCGCGCATCGGCGTCATCGCGCCTGAGGGTGCGCGCGCCGCCATACGCGAGGTGTTCCTCGATCACGTGATCGGCGGCAAGGGCCTGTCGAGAGGGCCGACGTTCGCCGCCCTGGTGCGTGCCGCGACCCCCGACGCCGTGCTCAGCGGGGTCGAGGTGCTCTCGGCGCTGCACGACGGGGACGTGCTGGTCGTGGACGTGGGTGGGGCGACGACCGACGTCTACTCCGTCATCGAGCCGCAGGGCGAGGACGCGACGCTGCGCAAGCACGTGGTCGGCCCGATGTGGGCGATGCGCACGGTCGAGGGGGACCTCGGGATGCGGTGGAACGCCCCCACCATCGTCGACGCGGCCCCCGCGGAGGGCCTCGCGGTGAGCGAGGGACTGCGCGCGTATGCCGAGAGGGTGCACGCCGACACCGGGCACCTGCCGGCCGACGCAGACGAGCGCGGGCACGACGCGGAGCTGGCCCGGCTGGCGGCGACGATCGCGGTGCGGCGCCACGCACGACCGGACCGCCCCACCGGTGACGTCGCCCTGGTCCTCGGGTCGGGCGGGGCGCTGAGGCACGGCGGCGGTGCGGGGGAGCGGGGCAGCGTCGCGGACGCCGTCCTCGGGGCGGTCACCGGCGACTGGGCCGGCGGGTGGCGGGTGCCCGACCACGCGCGGACGGCCGTCGACCGGGACTACCTGCTGTGCGCCGTCGGCCTCCTGGCCGGCGTGGACGAGGCGGCGGCGCGCCGCGTGGCCGCACGCCTGCTGGGGTAGGCGCTCAGGCGACGTAGGGCTTGGCGTCCTTGATCTTGACCGTGATGGTCTTGCCGTTGGGGGCCTCGTAGGAAGCCTGGTCGCCCTTCTTCTTGCCGTTGATGGCGGCACCGAGGGGGGACTTCTCGGAGTAGACCTCGAGGTCCTCGTCGCCGGCCATCTCGCGGCTGCCGAGGAGGAACTTCAGGTCGTCGCCGAACAGGTCGACCGTGACGACCATGCCGGGCTCGACGATGCCGTCGTCGGGCGGGGTGTTGCCGACCTTGGCGGTCTCCAGCAGCTGCTTGAGCTGGCGGATGCGGGCCTCCATCTTGCCCTGCTCCTCCTTGGCCGCGTGGTAGCCACCGTTCTCCTTGAGGTCGCCCTCGTCACGGGCGGCCTCGATGCGCTTGGCGATGTCGGTGCGGCCGGGGCCCGACAGCTGCTCGAGCTCACCCTTGAGGCGGTCGTAGGCCTCCTGGGTCAGGAAGCTCTGCTGAGCGGTCGTCTCGGTCACGATGATTCTCCTGGTCGGTATAAGTTCGGGTCCGGACCGCAGCGACGAGGCTCGAAAGAGCCGCGCGTCAGGTCCAGACCCGGCACGAGTAAGCCTCCATTGTACCAACTGGTCCCCGCGGTGGTGCTCGCCGGGGGCTAGACGCGCGTGCAGAGCTTGACGGTGCCGGTCACGGCCCGCGAGGTCGTGCGCAGGCTGGTCTTGGTGCGCGTGGTGTCCTGGCGGTCGTCCGCCGGCACCCGCACGTGGGTCGTGCCCACCGGAGCGAAACGCACGTCCAGGGCCTCCACCTCGCAGGACACGGTCCAGCCGCGGGGCCGGGTCACCTCGAAGTCCACCATCACCGACCGGTCGTCGGCGACGCGGTAGTTGATGACCCGGTGGGTGACCACGTCCGTGGCGTTCTGGACGCCGATCCAGGCGAGGAGCGCGATCGCCGGGACGAGGATGGCTGCCGCGATCCACCACCACCGACGCGTGCCGAGCCGGGGGACGACGGGCTGCTCGAGCTCCTCGTCGTAGTCCCGCTCGTCCACGTCCGGGTAGGCGTCGTCAGGCACGTCGGCTCCTGCAGGTGGTTCGGGGCACAATGGGGTTCGCCCACCACCGTAGTCCCGCCGGAAGGACCCCTCGTGACCGACACCGCCCGTGGCCCGCTGCGGCTCATGTGCGTGCACGCCCACCCCGACGACGAGTCCAGCAAGGGTGCGGCCACCATGGCCCGCTACCGCGCGGAGGGGCACGAGGTCCTCGTCGTCACCTGCACCGGCGGCGAGCGGGGGGACGTGCTCAACGAGAAGCTCAAGGACGACCCGCACATCCAGCGCAACCTGCCCGAGGTGCGCCGCCAGGAGATGGCCAAGGCGCGCGAGATCCTCGACGTGGGCCAGGTGTGGCTGGGCTTCGTCGACTCCGGTCTGCCCGAGGGCGACCCGCTGCCCCCGTTGCCGGACGGGTGCTTCGCGCTCGAGCCGCTGGACGTCACGACCGAGGCGCTGGTCCGCGTCGTCCGGGAGTTCCGCCCGCACGTGATGACCACGTATGACGAGAAGGGCGGCTACCCGCACCCCGACCACGTCATGACCCACGTGGTGGCGATGGCGGCGTTCGAGGCGGCGGGCGACCCTGACCGCTACCCGCACGCCGGCGAGCCGTGGCAACCGCTCAAGATCTACTACAACCAGACCTTCTCCAAGGCGCGCATCACGTCCTTCCACGAGGCCATGCTGGCCGGCGGGCACAAGAGCCCCTACGACGACTGGCTCAAGGGCTGGCGCGACCGCCCCGAGCGGACCGTCACCACCAAGATCCACTGCGCGGAGTACTTCCCCGTCCGCGATGCCGCCCTCATGGCCCACGCCACGCAGGTGGACCCGGACGGCACGTGGTTCCAGGTGCCCCTCGCGATCCAGGAGCAGTCCTGGCCCTACGACGACTTCGAGGCGGCGCTGTCCTACGTGCCGATCGAGGCGGGCGAGGACGACCTGTTCGCCGGCCTCGGCACGCCCGAGGAGGCCGACGCGTTGGGTCGGCGGACGGACCTGTCCATCGCCTACGACGGCCGCGTGGCCCTCGAGGCGGAGCACGAGCGCGAGCGCGAGGAGCGAGCCTGATGAACCCCGGTGGCGGCGGCAACGACCTCTACAACCAGATCGGCCCCGGCTTCGCGGCCTTCGTGGTCGTGTTCCTGCTGGCGCTCGCGATCTGGCTGCTCGTGCGGAGCATGAACGGCCACCTGCGCCGGGTGCGCTACCGCGAGGCCGCGGAGCAGCAGGCGCAGCGTGAGCGCAACGAGCGCAGTGAGAACAGCGGGAGCCGCGAGCTCAGTGAGTTCAGTGAGCTCAATGAGCTCAATGAGCCCCGTGAGCAGGACGGGCGGCGTCCGCAGACAGGGTCCGGACGACAGGAGTAGCCTCGGCACGGTTCGTGCCGCGCAGCACGTCGCCGAGCCCGCTGTCCGCCGAGTCACCGGTGAAGGAGGTCCCCCGTGCGCAGCTCAGTCGGCAACCCGCTGTACTCCGCCTACGAGCGTCGGCTGCTCAGCCAGCTCCCCACCGAGGGCCTGCCGCGTCACGTCGGCGTCATGCTGGACGGCAACCGGCGGTGGGCGCGGGCCAAGGGCGCTGACACGGCCGAGGGCCATCAGGCCGGGGCGGACCGGATCGAGCACCTGCTGGAGTGGTGCGACGAGGTGGGTATCGAGTTCGTCACGCTGTGGCTGCTGTCCACCGACAACCTCAACCGCCCCGAGGCCGAGCTCGCGCCGCTGCTGCGCATCATCGAGGGCGCCGTCGCCTCGCTCGCCGAGCAGCAGCGGTGGCGCATCCGCCTGGTCGGGGCGCTGGACCTGCTGCCGGCCGAGACCGCCGCGCCGCTGCGGTGCGCCGAGCAGGCCACGGCCGAGCTCGACGGCCTCGTCTGCAACATCGCCGTCGGCTACGGCGGACGCCGCGAGATCGCCGACGCCGTCAAGGACCTCCTGCGGGCCGAGGCCGACAAGGGCCGCTCGCTGAAGCAGATCATCGAGACGCTCGACGTGGACCAGATCGCCGACCACCTCTACACCAAGGGCCAGCCCGACCCGGACCTCGTGATCCGCACCTCGGGGGAGCAGCGGATCGGTGGCTTCCTGCTGTGGCAGTCCATCCACAGCGAGTTCTACTTTTGCGAGGCCTACTGGCCGGACTTCCGGCGGGTCGACTTCCTGCGGGCCCTGCGGTCGTATGCCGACCGCGAACGGCGTTACGGCTCCTGAGGTCTCGCGCGCGCGGCCGCCGGCATCGCCGGGCGCACCCCTGCCCCGAGCGGTCCGTCGTCCGCGACGCCAGGGGTCCGCGCGGGTGAACTTCGGCTGAACCCCGACGCGTCGCGGCGGGATATCCCGCGCGACCACCACCGGGCGCACGTAGCGTGGCGGCATCCGGCGCATCCAGCGCACGGATGGGAAGGCCTTGACGTTGAGGGAGCCACACGAGCTCCGGACGGGGGCCGGACCCGGCGCCCCGGCGCCAGGGTCGGCCTCCGGACCGAGAGCGAGCGCGACGGCACCGTCGCGCGTGGGAGTCAGCGTGACGCAGACCAGCCATGACGAGTCGTCGGTGGACCAGCGGGGCGAGGGCGCTCCGGACGTCCCGCACGCCGAGGCCGTCGGGGACGCCGGCGCCGGACAGGGCGCGGTGGCCGAGGGGTGCCGCACCTACGTGATCGACACCTCCGTGCTCCTGTCCGACCCCCGGGCGATGCTGCGGTTCGCCGAGCACGAGGTGGTGCTCCCGGTCGTGGTCGTGACCGAGCTCGAGGCCAAGCGGCACCACCCGGAGCTCGGCTACTTCGCCCGCCAGGCGCTGCGGCTGCTCGACGACCTGCGGGTCAAGGAGGGCCGCCTGGACCACGCGGTGGCGGTCGGTGACGACGGCGGCACCCTGCGCGTCGAGCTCAACCACACCGACCCGCGCGTCCTGCCCGACGGGTTCCGTCTGGGCGACAACGACACCCGGATCCTGGCGGTGGCCAAGCACCTGTCGGACTCCGGTCGGCACGTGACGATCGTCAGCAAGGACCTGCCGATGCGGGTCAAGGCGTCCGCGGTCGGCCTGGACGCCGAGGAGTACCGCCACGAGTGGAAGGTCGACTCGGGCTGGACCGGCATCGTCGAGCTGGAGGTCGCGCCGGAGCAGCTGGACGCGCTCTACGAGAACGGCCGCGCCGAGATGCCCGAGGCCAAGGACCTGCCCGTGCACACCGGCCTGATGCTGTCCTCGGCCCGGGGCAGCGGTCTCGGCCGGGTCGGCGCCGACGGCGCGGTGCGCCAGGTGCGCGGCGACCGGGACGCGTTCGGGCTGCACGGCCGCTCCGCGGAGCAGCGGATCGCCCTGGACCTGCTGATGGACCCGGACGTCGGCATCATCTCGCTCGGCGGTCGCGCGGGCACCGGCAAGAGCGCGCTGGCGCTGTGCGCCGGGCTCGAGGCCGTCATGGAGCGCCGTCAGCACCGCAAGGTCATCGTCTTCCGCCCGCTCTACGCCGTCGGTGGCCAGGAGCTCGGCTACCTCCCCGGCACCGAGAACGAGAAGATGGGGCCCTGGGCGCAGGCGGTCTTCGACACCCTGGGGGCCGTCGTCTCCACCGAGGTCGTCGAGGAGGTCATCGACCGTGGCCTGCTCGAGGTGCTGCCGCTCACGCACATCCGCGGACGGTCGCTGCACGACGCGTTCGTCATCGTCGACGAGGCCCAGTCGCTCGAGCGCAACGTGCTGCTCACGGTCCTGTCCCGCATCGGCCAGAACTCCCGCGTCGTCCTCACCCACGACGTGGCGCAGCGCGACAACCTGCGGGTCGGTCGGCACGACGGCGTCGCGGCGGTCATCGAGACCCTCAAGGGGCACCCCCTCTTTGCCCACGTCACGCTCACCCGCAGCGAGCGCAGCCCGATCGCGGCCCTCGTCACCGACCTGCTGGAGGGCCTCGAGATCTGACAACCGTGCGGGGACGGGGCGCCACGGGGCAGGGGTGTTCCGCTCAAGGGAACCCCGCACTGAGGAGTGCCTAACCTCGGGCGTAGCGTGGCCCGCATGAGGCCCACCGACACCCTGCAGTCCGTCCCCACGAGACGACCGGTGCGGCTGACCCTGGTCGACCTGCCGCTCGTGGCGCGACGACGCCTCGCGGAGCTGGGCCTGCGCGCCGGCGCCACCGTCGAGGTCGTCCACCGCACGGCGGGCGGCGGTCGCGTCGTGGCGGTGGCCGGCTCGCGGATCGCGCTCGACCGGGCCACGGCGCACGGCATACAGGTCCTCGTGGTCGAGGAGGCTCCGGTCGTATGACGCAGGCCCCGCCCCTCCCGGCCGCGCCCGGTGCCGGCGCGGCCGCCGCCGGCTCCACCACGGTCGCCCACATCACCGCGAGCAGCGTCCCGAGCTGCCACAGCGACGCAGGGGGCCCGGCCGCGGCCCCGGGCACGCCCGTCGTCGCGCTCGCGGGCTCGCCCAACGTCGGCAAGTCGACGTTGTTCAACGCGCTCACCGGCGCCCGTCGCCAGATGGGCAACTGGCCCGGGACGTCCGTCGAGGTCGGGCGCGGCGCCTGGCGGATGGGGCACGCCGCCGCGGGGGGCGGCACCGGGGGCGGGGACGAGCCCGCCGGCCCGGTCGCCGAGGTCGACCTCGTCGACCTGCCCGGCGCCTACAGCCTCGACCCCGCCTCGCCGGACGAGGAGCTCACCCGGGCGTTGCTGATCGACAAGCCTCCCGCCGAGCGCCCCGACGTGGTGGTCGTCGCGGCCGACGCGGCGCACCTGGCGCGCAGCCTCTATCTCGTGGCCCAGGTGCGCGAGCACGCCCTGAGGGTCGTGGTGGCCCTCACCATGGGCGACGTCGCCGAGCGCCGCGGGATCCACGTCGACGCCGACCGCCTTGCGGCGGCCCTGGGCGTGCCGGTCGTGGAGGTCGACCCGCGTCGGCGCACGGGGCTGGACCCTCTCGCGGAGGTCGTCGTCCAGACCCTGGCCCGGCCCGTGCCGGCGACCCGTCCTGGCGCCGCTTCCGGCATACGGCCTCGGCACCCCGACGACTCCGACGACTCCGAGCTGATGCTCGCCGACGACCGGTTCGCGTGGGTCGAGGCCGCCGTGGAGGCTGCGGCCAGCCACAGCGGCGAGGTGAGGGTCGGGTGGACCGACCGCGTCGACGGGATCGTGACGCACCGCGTCTGGGGACCGCTGGTCTTCCTGGCCGCCATGTGGGTCGTCTTCCAGCTCACGACGACCGTCGCCGCACCGATGCAGGACTGGCTCGACGGCCTGTTCACCGGCCCGATCAGCGACGGCGCCGGCTGGCTGCTCGAACGGATCGGTCTGGGGGACAGCCCGGTTCGCGGCTTCGTCGTCGACGGTCTCATCGCCGGCGTCGGGATGCTCCTGACCTTCGTGCCGCTCATGGCGCTGATGTTCGCGCTGCTGTCGCTGCTCGAGGACTCGGGCTACATGGCGCGGGCCGCCGTCGTCACGGACCGGTTGATGCGGGCGATCGGCCTGCCGGGGCGGGCCTTCCTGCCGCTCGTGGTGGGGTTCGGGTGCAACGTGCCCGCCATCGCCGCCACCCGCACGCTGCCCAACGCGCACCACCGCACCATGACCGCACTGCTCGTGCCGCTCACCTCGTGCACGGCGCGACTCACCGTCTACGTCCTGCTGGCCACGACCTTCTTCCCGCAGCAGGCAGGCACCGTCGTCTTCGCGATGTACCTCCTGTCGATCGTCCTCGTCGTCCTGCTCGGCCTCGCGCTGCGCTCGACCGTGTGGCGGCGCGTGGGGGACGAGCCGCTGATCCTCGACCTCCCGCCCTACCAGCTGCCGCAGCTGCGGCTCATGACCTCGCAGACCTGGGTGCGGCTGCGCGGCTTCCTGCAGACCGCCGGCGGCATCATCGTCGCCACCGTGGTCGCGATCTGGCTGCTGCAGGCCACCCCGATGCCGGGCAAGGGGTCGTTCGGCGAGGTGGAGGCGTCGGACTCCGTCTACGCCGCCGGCGCCTCCGCGGTCGCCCCCGTCTTCGCGCCCGCGGGCTATGGCGAGTGGCGGACGTCGTCGGCGCTGGTCGTCGGCTTCGTCGCCAAGGAGGCCGTGATCTCCTCCTGGGCCCAGACCTATGCCGTGTCCGAGCCGGACAGCGAGCGGGAGCCGGGTCGGCTGGGCGACGTCATCCGGGAGGACTTCGAACGCTCGTCCGGCGGTCACGGCACCGCGGCGGCTCTGGCGTTCATGGTGTTCCTGCTGGCCTACACCCCCTGCGTCGCCACCCTCGCCGCGCAGAAGCGCGAGATCGGCTGGCGCTGGACGGTGTTCGGGATCGCGGTGCAGATGACGATGGCCTGGACGCTGTCGGTGCTCGTGTTCCAGGTCGGGCGGCTGGTCGTATGACGGTCCCGGGCTCCACCTCGCCCGCCGCAAGCCCGACCGTCTCGTCGGGCGGGCCGTTGCGGCAGGTGCTGGCGGCTTTCGCGTCGGGGGCGTCGTCCCTGGACGCGATCTCGCGCGCGACGGGGCTGTCGCGCGCGTCCGTCGACGCCGCCGTCGACCACCTCGTGCGGATGGGCCGCATCGAGGCGCGCGAGCTTGCGACGGGGTGCCCAGACGGCGGCTGCGGGTCGTGCGCCTCCGGCTCGTCCGACGGGGACGCCGGCTGCGGTGCGGACGGCCCGTCGCGGCGCCGATCCGGCCCGGTCCTCGTCCAGCTGACCCTGCGCCGCCGCTAGCCCCTCGCTGGCGCGGGGACCGGGAGGAGTCGAGGTGGTGGGGCGGTGGACGGGCGGGCCTGGCGGGAGCCGCGAGGGACGAGCGGCGGATGGAAGGCCGCCGCCCCGCCACCTCAGCTCCTGGGGCCGGCAGCGGGCGAGGTGTCAGAGCTTGCGCAGGAGCACGCGGCGCACCGAGTGGTCCTCGCCCTTGGTGAGCACGAGGCTCGCGCGCCCACGTGTGGTCACGACGTTGTCCTCGAGGTTGGGGCCGTTGATCTCCTCCCAGATCCGCAGTGCCGTGGCCCGCGCCTCGGCGTCCGACAGGTCGGCATACCGCCGGAAGTAGGACGCCGGGTCGGCGAAGGCCGTCTGCCGCAGCTTGAGGAAGCGGTCGACGTACCACTTCTTGATGTGGTCCATCCGTGCGTCGACGTAGACGGAGAAGTCGAAGAAGTCCGAGACGGCGAGGCCGAGGCGCCCGTCGCGGCGGGGCTGGGGGGCCTGCAGGACGTTGAGCCCTTCGACGATGAGCACGTCGGGCTGCTCCACGACGACCTGCTCGCCCGGGACGATGTCGTAGACGAGGTGGGAGTAGACGGGGGCCTGCACGGACGGCGCCCCGGCCTTGACGGCGGCCACGAACTTCAACAGCGCCCGCCGGTCGTAGGACTCCGGGAATCCCTTGCGGTGCATGAGGCCTCGCTCGGCGAGCACCGAGTTGGGATAGAGGAAGCCGTCGGTGGTGATCAGCTCGACCTTGGGGGTGGACGGCCACCGGCGGAGCAGGTCGCGCAGCAGGCGGGCGGTCGTGGACTTGCCGACCGCGACCGACCCGGCGACGCCGATCACGAACGGCGTCGGCGGGGGCGTCGACTCCATCAGGAAGCTGCTGGTGACGCGGTGCAGCTGGGAGGTGGCGTCGACGTAGAAGGAGAGCAGGCGCGACAGGGGGAGGTAGACCTCCTCGACCTCCTGCAGGTCCAGCGGCACGCCGGTGCCCTGGATGCGGGCGAGGTCGGCGGCGTCGAGCGAGAGGGGGTGCCGATCCCGCAACCGGGCCCACGCGGCCCGGTCCATCTCGACGTACGGGGTCGAGACCGGCGCGACGGCAGCGTTGGACGACACCCCGACATTGTGGCCCATGAGCAGGTATGACGCCCCGCCGCCTCGCGCACGTGGGGGTTTCTCGCGTGGTGAGGGCCTCCGGCCGGTTATCGTGTGCCGCATGTGTGGAATCGTGGGATACGTCGGCCCCCAGGTGGATGACAAGGCTCAGCAGGTCGTCCTCGAGGGGCTGGCCCGGCTCGAGTACCGCGGCTACGACTCGGCGGGCATCGCGCTGGTCGGGCCCGACGGGGTCTCGTCGGCCAAGAAGGCCGGCAAGCTCGTCAACCTCACGACCGAGCTGGAGGCGCACCCCCTCGGGGCCGCCAGCACCGGCATCGGCCACACCCGGTGGGCGACGCACGGTGGACCCACCGACCAGAACGCCCACCCGCACCGCGGTGGCGACGACCGCAAGATCGCGGTGGTGCACAACGGCATCATCGAGAACTTCCACGCGCTCAAGACCCAGCTGCTCGCCGAGGGTGCGGAGTTCCTGTCCGAGACCGACACCGAGGTCGCGGCCCAGCTGCTGGCCAAGGCCTACGACGGTGACCTGACGGCCGCCATGCTCGACGTGGTCAACCGCCTCGAGGGCGCGTTCACTCTGCTCGCCGTCCACGCGGACCACCCCGGCACGGTCGTCGCGGCCCGCCGCAACAGCCCCCTGGTCATCGGCCTCGGCGAGGGCGAGAACTTCCTCGGCTCCGACGTCGCCGCGTTCATCGGCTACACCAAGTCGGCCATGGAGGTCGACCAGGACCAGCTGGTCGTCATCACGCCCGAGGACGTGCAGGTCATGGGCTTCGACGGCACGCCGGCCCAGGGCAAGAGGTTCGAGGTCACCTGGGACGCCGAGGCGGCCGAGAAGGGCGGGCACTCGTCCTTCATGGAGAAGGAGATCCTCGAGCAGCCCAAGGCCATCGCCGACACCCTGCTCGGGCGCACCGACGAGGACGGCAAGCTCGTGCTCGACGAGATGAACATCGACCCCGAGCGCCTCAGGGCCATCGACAAGATCATCATCGTGGCCTGCGGCACCGCGTTCTACTCCGGGCTGTCCGCCAAGTACGCCATCGAGCACTGGACCCGCATCCAGACCGAGGTCGAGCTGGCGCACGAGTTCCGCTACCGCGACCCGGTCGTGGACGATCGCACCCTCGTCGTCTCGATGTCCCAGTCGGGCGAGACGATGGACACCCTCATGGCGGTCAAGCACGCCAAGGACCTCGGCGCGCTCACGGTCTCCATCTGCAACACCTACGGCGCGACCATCCCGCGCGAGTCCGACGCCGCGCTCTACACCCACGCCGGCCCCGAGATCGCCGTCGCGTCCACCAAGGCCTTCACCGCCCAGATCGCGGCCTGCTACCTGCTCGGCCTCTACCTCGCGCAGCTCCGCGGCGGCACCTATGCCGAGGACGCGCAGGCCGTCATGCGCGAGCTCGCCGAGATCCCGCAGCACGTCGACACGGTGCTGGGCTCCATGGACCGCGTCCGCGAGATCGCGCGCTTCATGTCCGACACCCGCTCGGTGCTCTTCCTGGGACGCCACGTCGGCTACCCGATCGCCCTCGAGGGCGCGCTCAAGCTCAAGGAGATCGCCTACATCCACGCCGAGGGCTTCGCCGCCGGCGAGCTCAAGCACGGCCCGATCGCCCTGATCGAGCCCGGCCAGCCGGTGTTCATCGTCATGCCCGCGCAGGACAGCCCCTACGACCTGCACGCCAAGGTCGTCTCCAACATCCAGGAGATCCGCGCCCGCGGTGCCCGCACCCTGGTCATCACCGAGGAGGGCGACGAGGCGGTCCGGCCGTTCGCCGACGAGGTCATCGAGGTGCCCCGCACCAGCGTCATGATGATGCCGCTGCTGTCGATCATCCCGCTGCAGGTCTTTGCCTGCGAGCTCGCCACCGCCAAGGGGCTGGACGTCGACCAGCCGCGCAACCTCGCCAAGTCCGTCACCGTCGAGTGACGGCGGGCGTCGGCATACGAGCAGGTCGTCCATGATCCTGGGCGTGGGGATCGACGTCGTCGACGTCGAGCGCTTCGCGCGCACCCTCGAGCGGGCCCCGGGCCTGCTCGAGCGGTTGTTCACGCCCGAGGAACGCGGCCTGCGCACCGAGTCGACCGCCGCCCGCTTCGCCGCCAAGGAGGCGCTGGCCAAGGCGCTCGGATCGCCCGGCTCGCTCAGCTGGCAGGACGCGACGGTCGTGCGGGGCGAGCACGGCCGACCCTACTGGCAGGTACGCGGCAGCGTGCAGGACCGGATGGACGACCTGGGCGTGACTAGGCTGCACCTGTCCCTGTCCCACGACGCGGGCGTGGCCTCGGCGTTCGTCATCGCCGAGAGGTGACACACTCGGCCGGTCCCGCTCCGGCGATCGCAAGGAGGCCCGAGATGATCCACGCCTGGTCGGTCGACGACGTCCGTGCCGCGGAGGCGCGTGCCATGGCGCAGCTCCCCGACGGCGAGCTGATGCAGCGGGCCGCCACCGGTCTGGCCCAGGTCGTCGCCGCGCGCCTCCCGGACGACACCAGCACTCAGCCGCTCGTCGTCGCGCTCGTCGGCGGCGGCAACAACGGCGGGGACGCCCTGTGGGCCCTCGCGCACCTCGCGGACCTGGTGGGGGAGCCGCTCGACCTGGTCGCCGTGCTCACCACCGAGACGCCGCACGAGGAGGGCCTGCGCGCCGCGCGCCGGGCCAAGGTCGAGGTCCTCGACGCCACGGGCCAGGGGAGCAGGGGCAGACGCAAGGCCGAGCCCAAGGGCCGGGCCAAATCGGTCGAGGCCCTGGGCGTCGCCGACGTGGTCCTCGACGGCGTCCTCGGGATCGGCGGTCGGCCCGGGCTGCCCGACCTGGTCACCGAGCTCCTCGACGCCATCGGTGACGACGCCCACGTCATCGCGGTGGACGTGCCCTCCGGCACCGACCCCATGGGCGAGCTGGTCGGCGGCACAGGGGTGTTCGCCGACGAGACGGTGACCTTCGGGTGCGCCAAGCCCGTCCACGTGCTCGGGACCGCCGGCCGCTGCGGCCTGCTCACGGTGGTCGACATCGGCCTCGACCTCGCCACGCTCCCCGCGGCGGAGCGGCTCGACCACGACGACGTCGCCGCGCTGTGGCCCACGCCCGGGCCCGAGGACGACAAGTACTCCCGCGGCGTGGTGGGTGTCGTGGCCGGCGGCGAGGTCTACACCGGAGCCCCGCTGCTCAGCGTCACGGCCGCGGTCTGCGCGGGGGCGGGGATGGTGCGCTACGTCGGTCCGCCCGGTCCCACGCAGCTCGTCCGTGCCGAGGTCCCCGAGGCCGTGCACGGGCCCGGCCGCGTGCAGGCCTGGGTCGTCGGGCCCGGTCTCGACGCGCACCCGCACTCCTGGGACCAGCTGGGTCTGGCGCAGGTCGAGGCCGCCCACCGCGCCCTCGACAGCGAGCTGCCCTGCCTCGTCGACGCCGGCGGGCTGGACCTGCTCGACGGCCCCCGCACCCAGGCCGGCGCCCGCACCCTGCTGACGCCCCACGCCGACGAGCTGGCCCGCCTGCTCGCCCGTCTCGACCCCGACGCGTCCGAGCTCGACCGGGCCGGCGTCGTCGCCGAGCCGCTGCGCTGGGCCCGCCGCGCCGCCGAGCTGCTGCGAGCGACGGTGCTGCTCAAGGGATCCACCACGTATGTCGTCGCGCCCCCCGCCTCCGGCCTCGCCGTCCGGGCGCAGGCCGACGCCCCCGCGTGGGCGGGCACGGCGGGGTCGGGCGACGTCCTCGCGGGGCTCGCCGGCACCCTGCTCGCGTCCGGGCTGGACCCCGTCGACGCCGGGTCCCTCGCCGCGCTCGTGCACGGGGTCGCCGCCCACGACGCCAACCCAGGCGGCCCGGTCCGCGCGCTCGAGATCGCCCAGCAGGTGCCTGCCACCGTCGCGCGGCTCCTCGCCCGCGCCTCGGAGGTGGGGTGAGCGGTGACCGGGCAGAGCTTCGCCGGTGAGCTGCGGATCGACCTGGCGGCCATCAGCGACAACGTCCGCCGGCTCGACGAGCTCGCCGGGTCCGCCGGGGTCATGGCGGTGGTCAAGGCCGGTGGCTACGGCCACGGTCTCGTGCCGTCCGCCCTCGCGGCCCTGCGCGGCGGCGCGACCTGGCTGGGGGTCGCCCAGCTGTCCGAGGCGCTCGAGCTGCGCGCGGCCGGGCTGACCTGCCCCGTCCTGTCCTGGCTGCACGCGCCCGGGGCCGACTTCGCCGCCGCGGTGCGCGAGGACGTCGACCTCGCCGTGTCCGCGCCCTGGGGGCTCGAGGCCGTCGCCGAGGCGGCGCGCGCCGTCGGCCGCGCCGCCCGCGTCCACGTCAAGGTCGACACCGGCCTGGGGCGCAACGGGGTGCTGCACGGCCCCGCCCTGACCTCCCTGCTCGACCGCACCCGGGCCCTCGAGGCCGAGGGAAGCGTGCGGGTCGTCGGGATGATGCAGCACTTCGCGTATGCCGACGCGCCCGACCACCCCGAGGTGCGGGCCCAGGTCGCGCGGTTCGACGCGGCGGTGGCCGAGGCGGAGGCCGCCGGCTGCCGGCTCGAGGTGCGCCACCTCGCCAACTCCGCCGCCACGCTGACCAACCCGTCCCTCGCCTACGACCTCGTGCGCCCCGGGCTCGCGGTCTACGGCCTGTCGCCGGTGCCGTCGCTGGGCGACCACGAGCACGACGGCCTGACCCCCGCCATGACCTGGTCCGCCCCGCTGGCGCAGGTCAAGGACGTCCCCGCGGGCCAGGGCATCTCCTACGGCCACACCTATCGCACCGAGCGGGCCACGCGGGTCGGGATCGTGCCCGTGGGCTACGCCGACGGCGTGCCCCGGGCCGGCAGCGGCGTCGGTCCGCTGTGGGTGGCCGGCTCCCGGCATACGGTCGCCGGTCGGGTCTGCATGGACCAGCTGGTCGTCGACCTCGGTCCCGGCTCGGGCGCCCGCGAGGGCGACCCGTGCGTCCTCTTCGGCCCGGGGACCCAGGGCGAGCCCACCGCCCAGGACTGGGCCGAGGCGATCGGCACGATCTCCTACGAGCTCATCACCCGCGTCGGCGACCGCGTGCCGCGCCGGTATGTCGGAGGTGAGCCCGCGTGGCACCTGGCGTGACCCCCATGGGGCGGCTGACCGGGCTGGGCCTCGGCCTCGGCGCCGTCGCCGCCGGAGCCCTCGCGGGCGTGCTCTCGCGCGCGCACGCGACCGCCCCCGAGACGGACGAGACCTACGAGCACGTCCCGACCCACGAGACCGTCGTCGTCGCCGAGGACGGCACCGTGCTGCACGTCGAGGTGGACGAGCCGGACGAGCCGGACGAGCCGGCAGGCGACACGGCGATCGGGCGACCAAGCATCGTCATCTCGCACGGCTACACCCTGTCGACCAAGGCCTGGATCTTCGTGCGGCGCCGGCTGGTGGCGGCCGGCTATCGCGTGGTGCTGTGGGACCAGCGCGGCCACGGGCGGTCCGGCCCGGGGGCCCGCGACTCCTACCGCATCGAGACGCTCGGCCGGGACCTCAAGTCCGTCATCGACGCCACCTGCCCCGAGGGGACGTTCGCGCTCGTCGGGCACTCGATGGGCGGCATGACGCAGATGGGGCTGGCCCGGCTCTATCCGACCCTGGTCCGCGAGCGGTGCGTCGCGGTGGCGTTCGTCGCCACCAGCTCCGGCGGGGAGGGGGAGCTGCGGGTGCAGCTCGGCGACCTGCTCGGTCGCGCGGCCCAGCGCGTCGGTCCGTTCGCCCTCGCCCCGCTGACCGGCCGCCAGGAGGCCGTCGAGCAGGCCCGCCGCCTCGCGCGACAGGCCGAGGACTTCTTCACCTACCGCTACTCCTTCCACTCGCCCGTGCCGCCGAGCCTGCTGCGCTACGCCGCCGACATCATCATGTCGACGCCGATCGAGGTGATGCACGGCTTCCTGCGCACCCTGTCCGAGCACGACGAGCGCCAGGCGCTGGCGACCTTCGCGGGCATCGAGGCCCTGGTCATCAACGGTGCGGACGACCTGATGACCCCGCCGCGCCACAGCGAGGAGATCGTGCGGCTGCTGCCGGGCGCCGAGCACGTCGTGGTGACCGACGCGGGGCACCTGATCATGCTGGAGTACCCCGAGCTCGTCACCGACCAGATCCTCGAGATGCTGGACCGCGCCGAACGCCATGCCGACGGGACGCCACGGGGCCGGCGGCGCGAGGTCACCGACCTCGGGCACAGCCGCGCCACGCTCCGGCGCGAGCAGCAGGTCCGACGTCGTGAGCAGCAGGCCCGGCGCCGCGAGCAGGTGGCCCGCGCGACCGAGGAGGTCGGGCGCCAGGCGCGCAAGGTCCGGTCCGTCACCACACCCATCACCTCCGCCCGCTCCGGGAAGGACCGCCGTGAGTCCTGACGACGCCGTGCCGCACGCGATCTCGCTGCCCACCGCCGAGGCCACGCAGGACCTCGGCCGCAGGCTCGCCACGGTCCTGCACGCCGGCGACCTGCTCCTGCTGACCGGCGACCTGGGCGCGGGCAAGACCACCCTCACGCAGGGGCTGGCCGAGGGGCTCGGGGTGCGGGGGCCGATCACCTCCCCGACCTTCGTCATCGCGCGCGTGCACCCCTCCCTCGTCGGGGGTCCGCGGCTGGTGCACGTCGACGCCTACCGCCTCTTAGGGGCGCTGGACTTCGACGACCTCGACCTGGACGCCACCGTGGACGAGTCGGTCACGGTGGTCGAGTGGGGCCACGGGGTCGCTGAGCTGCTGTCCGAGGACTACCTCGAGCTGGAGCTCACCGGCGAGACCACCCGCACCGCCCGGCTCACCGGCCACGGCCGTCGGTGGACCGGTCCGGACGCCCTCGGGGCGGTCCGGGACCTAGTCTGAGCCGTATGACGACCCTCACCGCCCTCGGCCACGAGCGCTTCGTGTCCCTCACGACCTTTCGCCGCAACGGGGAGGGCGTGGCGACCCCCGTGTGGGTGGCCCGCGACGGCGACGCCCTCGTGGTCATCACCCCGGAGGGCACCGGCAAGCTGCGCCGCCTGCGCCGCGACGACCGGGTGACCCTGCGTCCGTGCGACCGGCGTGGTCGGGTGGCCCCGGACGCCCCCACCGTCGAGGCGCGCGCGACCGTCCACGACGACCCCTGGACCGTCCAGCGCGTCATGAGCACCATGACGGCGAAGTACGGCCTGGAGTTCAAGGTCTTCATGCTCGTCGAGCGAATCATCAGGCGCGGCAACCCGGCTCGGCTCGTCATCGAGATCCGTTGAGGTCAAGCGTGCTTGATGTAGCAGGCTGACACCATGCTCAGCCGCCTCGGCTTTCCCCCGGTCGGCGACCACCGTCGGTTCGTCGTCGCCATCGGCGTGGACGCGATCGGCAGCGGCGTCTTCATGCCCATCACCGTCCTCTACTTCCTGCGCACCACGGACGTCCCGCTCGAGCAGGTCGGGCTCGCGCTGTCGGTCGCCGCCGCCGTCGCGCTGCCCGTGGTCCTGCTCGTCGGGCACCTGGTGGACCGCTTCGGCGCCAAACGGATCCTGCTGGCCGCCAACGCGATCCAGGCGGTGGGCTATCTCGCCTACCTGACCGTCGACGGCTACCTCGGGGTGCAGCTGGTGACCACGCTCGTCGCCACGGGGCAGGCGGCCTTCTGGGCGTCCTACTCCCCGATGGTCGCCGCCATCACCCGTCCCGGGGAGCGGGAGCTGTGGTACGGCTTCCTCGGCGCGTTGCGCAACGTCGGCTTCGCGATCGGGGGCCTGGTGGCGGGCGTCGCGATCTCCGTCGGCACCCCGGCCGCGTTCCGCGCGATGGTGGCGGCCGACGCGGCGTCATACCTGCTCGCGCTCGTCCTGCTCCTCGCCGTCCCGGCCCACGACCGGGGTCCCGGCGGTGCGCAGCCGGCCGGGGACGCCGATGCGCACGCGGCGGGCGAGCGGTCGGGCGCCTTGGCCGGGCTGTCGATCGTGCTGCGCGACAAGCCCTTCCACGCCCTCATCGTCGCCAACACCGGCTACGCGCTCGCGTGCCTGGCGCTCAACTACGCCATGCCCGTCTACGCCGTCGAGATCCTCGACCTGCCAGGCTGGGTGACCGGCGCGATCTTCACGCTCAACACCGTCATGGTCGGGTTCGGGCAGGGGCTGGCCGTGCGGTCCATGACCGGGCACCGTCGGCACCGGGTCGTCGCCGCCGGGAACCTCGCGTTCGCAGCGGGATTCGTGCTCATGGCTGCGGCCGGGATGCTGCCGGTCGCCGTCGCGGTGACCGGGGTGCTCGTGGCGGCCGCCGTCTACACCGTCGGGGAGCTGCTCGGCGGCCCGGTCCTCACGACCGTCGCGGTGGACAGCCGCCCCGAGCACCTGCGGGGGCGCTACCTCGCCGCCTACCAGCTGTCCTGGAACGTCGCGTCCATCATCGGGCCGGTGGGTTTCTCCTGGCTCCTCGCCCGGGGGCCGCTGCCGGTGTGGGTGGCGCTCACGGTGGTCGCGCTGGCCGGGGTGGCCCTCGCCCCGGTCCTCGGTCGCGCCCTGCCCGTGGCCGCGGCCCGGGTCACCAACGACGCCGGCTGACCGCGCCGGCGCGGCGATAGACTGGTGGGCGTGCTGCTCGCCATCGACACCTCCACCACCGCCATCACCGTGGCGCTGCACGACGGCACCCGCGTGGTCGCCGAGAGCAGCGTCCTCGACGCGCGGGCGCACGGGGAGCTCGTGGCCCCCGGCATCGTGGAGGTCCTGCGGCAGGCCGGCATCGCCGCAGCCGACGTCGACGCGGTCGTGACCGGCACCGGTCCCGGCCCCTTCACCGGGCTGCGCGTCGGGATCGTGACCGCGCGGACCTTCGCCCTCGCCCGGGCCGTCCCGGTCCACGGCCTGTGCTCCCTGGACGCCCTGGCCCACGACGCGGCCCGCGGGGCGCTCGCCGGCGCGGAGCGGTTCGTCGTCGCCACCGACGCCCGCCGCAAGGAGGTCTACTGGGCCGGCTACCGCATCGAGGAGGGCCTGCCCGTGGCCGAGACCGCGCCGGACGTGGCTCGCCCCGCCGACCTCGCCCCGCTGCTCGACGGCCGGCCCGTCGTCGGACGAGGTCCGGTCCTCTATCCCGACCTGCTGGGGCCCGCGGCCGACGGCGCGCCCCTCGACGTCTCCGCCGGGTGGCTCGCCGACCTGGCCGTGCAGCGGCTCGCCCGAGGCGAGTCCCTCTCCGACACCACCCCGCTCTATCTCCGGCGCCCGGACGCCGTCCCCTCCGTCGCCCCCGTCACGGTGGTCTGATGCTGCGCGAGCTGCGCTGGACCGACATCCCCCGTCTCGCCGCGCTGGAGCGCGAGGCCTTCGCCGACGACGCGTGGACCGAGCAGACCTGGTGGGCCGAGCTCGCCGAGCGCCCCCGGCGCGACTACGTCGTCTGGGACGACCCCTCTCGTGGCGGTGTCCTCGCGTATGCCGGGATCGACGCCGCCGGTGACGTGGCGGACGTCATGACGGTCGCCGTGACGCCCGATGCCCGCGGCCTCGGCCTGGGCCGGCGGATGCTCGACGAGCTCGTCGACCGGGCCCACGCACGAGGCGCCGAGGCGCTCCTGCTGGAGGTCCGCGCCGACAACGCCGCTGCTCGAGCGCTCTACGACCGCAACGGGTTCGAGACCATCAGCGTGCGGCGGCGCTACTACCAGCCCGGTGGGGTGGACGCCCTCGTCATGCGGCGGCACCTTCCCGGCACACGACCTGATCACCCCGCCACCCAGGGAGAGCCCGCATGACCCGCACCGACGAGCCACTCGTCCTCGGCATCGAGACCTCGTGCGACGAGACCGGCGTCGGGATCGTGCGCGGCGGCACGCTGCTCGTCGACGCGATCGCGAGCAGCGTCGACGAGCACGCCCGCTTCGGCGGCGTGGTGCCCGAGGTCGCGTCCCGGGCCCACCTCGAGGCCATGGTCCCCACCATCGAGCGCGCCTGCCGCGAGGCCGGGGTGCGCCTGGCCGACCTCGACGCCATCGCCGTGACCTCCGGGCCGGGCCTGGCCGGGGCGCTGCTGGTGGGCGTGGCCGCGGCCAAGTCGCTCGCCGTGGCGCTCGGGAAGCCGCTCTACGGCGTCAACCACCTCGCGTCGCACGTCGCCGTCGACACCCTGCAGCACGGCCCGCTGCCCGAGCCGACCCTGGCGCTGCTCGTGTCCGGCGGGCACTCCAACCTGCTGCTCGTCCCCGACATCACCCACGACGTCCGTCACCTGGGGCAGACCATCGACGACGCGGCGGGCGAGGCCTTCGACAAGGTCGCGCGCGTGCTCGGGCTCGGCTTCCCGGGCGGGCCGCACATCGACCGTGCCGCCCGCGAGGGCCAGGTGGTGATCGACTTCCCGCGCGGCCTGACCGCGGGCAAGGACATGGAGCGGCACCGCTTCGACTACTCCTTCTCGGGGCTCAAGACCGCCGTCTCCCGCTGGGTGCGGGCCAAGCAGGACGCGGGGGAGCACGTGCCCGTCGCGGACGTGGCCGCGAGCTTCCAGGAGGCCGTGGTCGACGTGCTGACCCGCAAGGCGCTGCTCGCGTGCCGCGAGAACGGCGTCGACGACCTCGTCGTGGGCGGCGGCGTGGCGGCCAACTCGCGGCTGCGGGCCCTCGCCCAGGAACGGTGCGACGCCGCCGGGGTGACGCTGCGCGTGCCGAGGCCGGGGCTGTGCACGGACAACGGCGCCATGGTCGCGGCCCTCGGCGCGCAGATGGTGATGCGCGGTCGGGAGCCGTCCGAGCTGGGCCTGCCGGCCGACTCGTCGATGCCGGTGACGGTCGTCTCGGCCTGACCGTCTCGGCCAGATCGCGTCTGGCTGACCGCGTCAGGATGACTGCGTCAGGCTGACCGGGCCGGCGCCGGCGTCGTCGGCGGCGTTCTCGGCGTCGTCGCACCTACTCGCAGCGGGCGAGGCCGCGCTGCACCTTGAGCTCCACGACCCGCTCGGCCGCACGGTGCACGAGCGCCGCGAAGGCCGGGTCCCGCCGACTCTCCGCCAGCAGCGCGCGCGACATGACGCGGCCGTCCAGGGCGATCCCGGTGACGGCGACGTCGCCGCCCGCGCGGACGAAGCGCACCGCCCGCTCGCCGGTCGGGATGTGCTGGATGGCCTCCGCGCCACCGAGGTCGTCGGTCGCCACCACCCCGTCGTAGCCCAGCCGCTCGCGCAGCACCCCGGTCACCACGGGGCGGGAGAAGGCCGCCTGGGTGGTCGGGTCGATCCTGCGGTAGCGCGCGGTCGACATCATCACCACGTCCGCCCCGGCGGCGATCCCGTCGGCGAACGGCTGCAGGTAGCCGTCGTCCGCCGTCGTCTGGGTGTCATCGATGCCGGTGGCCGAGTGGTCGGTGTTGGCGCGGACCCGCCCGAGCCCCGGGAAGTGCTTGAGCGTGGCGCCGACGCCGGCGGCGTGCAGCCCCGCGATCACGGCCGCCACCGGGGGCGACACGGCCCCGGGCTCGGTGGCGTACTGCCTCGACAGGCCGCCGATGGGCGCGTTGGCGCGGCCGAGCTCCGGCGAGACGGTGTCCGCGACGGGGGCCAGGTTGAGGTTGACGCCGGCGGCGCGCAGCTCGCGCCCGGCGTCGGTGGCCAGAGCGCGCAGGTCGTCCGGCGGCAGCGCGGCCTGCTCCACCGCGGACGGCAGGCGTCGGAAGCCGGAGCCCTTGAGCTGCTGGACCTGACCACCCTCCTGGTCGGCGGCGACGAGCAGGTCGAGCTCGTGGCCGGCCCGGTCCGCCGCCGCCTGGAGGCGGCGGCTCACCTCGGCGACCTGCCCACGGTCCCGCCACCCGCCGATGAAGAAGGCGTTGCCGATCGCCTGCCCCGCGATCACGCGGCGGGCGTCGTCCTCGCGCCCCCGGGTGACCCCGACCATGACGAGCTGCCCCACCCGCTGCCCCGGGGTGAGCCCGTCGACGATGCCGGCGGCGCAGGAGGCCTGGGCCGTATGCCGGGAACCGCCCGCGGCCGGGGCCGGCGCCGATGCTGCCGGGGCGCCAGGTGCGGTGGTCGCGGAGCCCGACGAGGAGGCCGCGCGACGCGGCAGGCCGGTGACGTCGAACGAAGGAACGTCACCCCCGCGGGTCGAGCCGGTGGCGGTCGGGGTGCTGGATCGCCCGGGACCGGCTCCGGCGCCGTCCGTGGACGCGCCGGTCGGACCCTGCGCGGTGGGTGGGGTGGCGCAGCCGGCCGTGACGGTGAGGGCAGCGGCCAGGAGGAGGGCGGGGGTGCGGGTGACGTGCGGGGGCATCAGGTCCGACGGTACCCGGGGAGGGGCTGGCACGCGCGGCGTGCTTGGGTGGCGGCAGGATGGGGCGCATGAGCCGCGTCTACGTCCTCGGGTCCCTCAACGTCGACCTCACCACCACCGTGCACCGCCTGCCCCGGCCCGGCGAGACGATCGTCGGCGGGTCGACCCGGCGCACGGCTGGCGGCAAGGGCGGCAACCAGGCGATCGCGGCGGCGGCGACGGGTGCGGAGGTCGTCATGGTCGCGGCCATCGGTGGGGACGAGGCGGGCGCGGCATACCGAGATCGACTGCAGGACAGGATGATCGACGTCTCCCACGTCCGCGTCGTGGAGGGAGAGCCGACCGGTCACGCGTTCATCACCGTGGACCTCGAGGGAGAGAACGTCATCGTCGTCAGCCCCGGCGCCAACGCCGAGCTGCTGCCGCACCACATGGGGGTGCTCGACACGATGGCGGCGGGCGACGTGCTGCTGGTGAGCCTCGAGGTGCCGATCGAGACGGTGGCGGCGGCGGTGCAGCGGGTCTCGACCA
Organism: Arsenicicoccus sp. UBA6765; assembly: GCF_002453335.1. Lineage (NCBI taxonomy): Bacteria > Bacillati > Actinomycetota > Actinomycetes > Micrococcales > Intrasporangiaceae > Arsenicicoccus > Arsenicicoccus sp. UBA6765. Next base: position 57,541 of record NZ_DKGR01000063.1, on the reverse strand, counting down.
GGGACATCCGGGTGGTGGTCAACGCCGCGCCCTACCACCACCTGCCGGTGGACGTCGTGGAGGTGGCGGACCCGCTGGTCGTCAACGAGCACGAGGCGCTGGAGCTGGCCGACGACGGGGCCTTCCCAGCGTCGCTGCTCGTGACCTTCGGCGCGGCCGGGGCGTCCTGGATGGGCGTCGAGCACCCCGCCACACCGGTCCCGCCGGAGGACGTGGTGGACACGACCGGCGCGGGGGACGCGTTCTGCGGGGCGCTGGCCGCGCACCTGGCCCTGGGGGCGACGCACGAGGAGGCGGTGGCCGGCGCGCTGCGGGCGGGCGCCGACGCGGTGCGGCACCGGGGCGCCCAGCGCGACGCGCTGCTCTGAGCGGTCGAGCCCAGCACCGCCCAGCACCGCCCAGCACCGCCGCCCAGGGCCGGACGGCCGTGCAGCCTCAGCCGGCGTCGATCGGGACGACGTGCAGGGCGACCTGCCGGCCCGCCTCGCGGGTGAGGACCAGGATGGCGCGACCGGTGCCCTTGAGCTTGAGGGAGCGCCGCAGGCGATCCGGGTCGAGGTCCACCCCGCGCTTCTTGAGCGTCAGGTCACCGATCGAGCGCTCGCGGCACCACGCGCGGATCGCCTTGTCCTGCAACGGGATCTCGTCGAGGATGCGGTAGGCCCGGGCCCACGGCACCGCCACCGGTCCCCGGTCCGCCGACCGCACGTAGCCCACGCCGCCGTCCAGCTCGGCCCCACCCGTGAGGGCCTCGAGGGCGCCCACCAGCCCGGCGCGGATCACGGCCCGGTCGGGCTCGTGCAGCAGGTCGCCCCGGTCGCTCCCCGGCGCGGGGCGGTCCGTGGGCACGTCGGCCTCGGTGACCAGGTGCGCGGACCACGGCGTCTCCGTGTCGCCGTCGAGGACCAGCGCGGAGCGTCCGGCGGACCGGACCGCCGAGCCCCACCACAGGACGCACTCCACAACCTCGCCGCGCCACGAGACCCACTGCGCCTCGGTCCCGTCGGGGCGGGCCGCGTGCGGGAACGCGGGTGACAGCTTGGCCCCGGCTGCCTCGACCCGGCCGGCGAGGTCCTGCACGAGCTCCCACGACGGGGCCAGGTCGTCCAGGCGGAAGGTCCTGCGGGTGCGTCCGGTCGCGTCGGCGACCCCGGGGGTGCGCCGGGCCGGGTCGAGCCAGACGGCCGTATGCCGGTCCGCGCCGACCAGCTCGTCGGCCACCTCCTCCGCGCGGGCGCACCGCACCTGCGGGGCAGAGGTGCCCGGGGGCCTGACGACGCCGGCGAGGTTGTGCGCGGCGATCTCGGCGGTGACGGGGTCGGCGTCCACGGCGAGGACCTCGAGCCCGGCGTGCGCCATGGCGGCGGCGTCCAGACCGAGGCCGCACCCCAGGTCGTGGACGGTGCGGACCCCGGCCGCCGCCAGGCGCTCGGCGTGCTGCTGCGCCACGACGGGGCGGGTCGCCTGCTCCAGGCCGTCGGGGGTGAGCAGGAGCCGGTCGACGGCGTCTCCCAGCTTGGCGCGGCCGCGCTGGCGCAGCCGGCTCTGGGTGAGCACCGCGGCGACGAGCTCGGGGGAGTGCCCCTCCCGGCGCAGGGTGGAGGAGGTGGCGAGCGAGCGGGCCTCGTCATACACCGGCAGTCCCCGGAGGAGGGCGAGCCCCTCGGGGGAGGTGAGCGCACGGGTGGTGGCGAGATCCATGGCGCCATCCTCTCCCACCGTCAGATCGACCGGCCTCGGTCACACCCGCCTGGGGAACGACGGCCGGTCGACGTGACCGCCGGGGGTAGGTCCGCGCCGCGCTGGCACTCGACTTGACCGAGTGCCAGTGGCTTCCTAGATTGTGGGTTAGCACTCTCGGCAGGCAAGTGCTAAGGGTCGACCCCCGCGACGGCGACCCGGACGTACCACCACGCGCCGGAGTCCATCATCTGTCCACTCTCGACATTCCCGAAGGGGAGGTCACCACAGTGTCGGTTTCCATCAAGCCGCTCGAGGACCGCATCGTCGTCAAGGCCGTCGAGGCCGAGCAGACCACGGCGTCCGGTCTCGTCATCCCGGACACGGCCAAGGAGAAGCCCCAGGAGGGCGAGGTCCTCGCCGTGGGTCCCGGTCGCATCGACGACAAGGGCAACCGCGTCCCCGTCGACGTCGCCGTCGGCGACAAGGTCATCTACTCCAAGTACGGCGGCACCGAGGTCAAGTACGGCGGCGAGGAGCTCCTGATCCTGAGCGCCCGCGACGTCCTCGCGATCGTCGGCTGACGCAGCATCGACTTCTCTGGGAGCCCCGGCCCGAGCCTTCGCGGCTGGGGGCGGGGCTCTCGTCATACCTCTAGACAGACAAGGAAGCTCATGGCCAAGACGCTTGAGTTCAACGACGACGCGCGCAAGTCCCTGGAGCGCGGTGTCGACGCCCTCGCCAACGCGGTGAAGGTCACGCTCGGCCCCAAGGGCCGCAACGTCGTGATCGACAAGAAGTGGGGCGCCCCCACCATCACCAACGACGGCGTGACCATCGCCCGTGAGGTCGAGCTGGACGACCCCTACGAGAACCTCGGCGCGCAGCTCGCCAAGGAGGTCGCCACCAAGACCAACGACATCGCCGGTGACGGCACCACCACCGCGACCGTCCTCGCGCAGGCCATGGTCAAGGAGGGCCTGCGCAACGTCGCCGCCGGGGCCGCCCCGGCCGGTGTCAAGCGCGGCATGGACCAGGCCGTCGACGCCGTGTCCGAGCGCCTGCTCGCCAACGCCCGCGAGGTCTCCGGCAAGTCCGAGATCGCCGCGGTCGCCTCGCTCTCCGCGCAGAACGAGGAGGTCGGCACGCAGATCGCCGAGGCCTTCGACAAGGTCGGCAAGGACGGCGTCATCACCGTCGAGGAGTCCTCCACCGCTAGCACCGAGCTGGAGTTCACCGAGGGCATGCAGTTCGACAAGGGCTACATCTCCCCCTACTTCGTCTCCGACCCGGAGCGCATGGAGGCCGTCCTCGAGGACGCCTACGTGCTCGTCAACCAGGGCAAGATCTCGGCCATCGCCGACGTCCTGCCGCTCCTCGAGAAGGTCGTGCAGGCCGGCAAGCCGCTGCTGATCATCGCCGAGGACGTCGACGGCGAGGCGCTGTCCACCCTGGTGGTCAACAAGATCCGCGGCACCTTCAACGTCGTGGCCGTCAAGGCGCCGGGCTTCGGCGACCGCCGCAAGGCCATGCTCGCCGACATCGCCGTCCTCACCGGTGGCCAGGTCGTCGCCGAGGAGGTCGGCCTCAAGCTCGACCAGGTCGGCCTCGAGGTCCTCGGCCAGGCCCGCCGCGTGGTCGTCTCCAAGGACGACACCACGATCATCGACGGCGCCGGCGACGCCGGCGCGGTCGACGGCCGCGTCTCCGAGATCAAGGCCGAGATCGAGCGCACCGACTCCGACTGGGACCGCGAGAAGCTCCAGGAGCGTCTCGCCAAGCTCGCCGGTGGCGTCTGCGTCATCAAGGTGGGTGCCCACACCGAGGTCGAGCTCAAGGAGAAGAAGCACCGCATCGAGGACGCGATCTCCGCGACGCGCGCCGCGATCGAGGAGGGCATCGTCGCCGGTGGCGGCTCCGCCCTCGTCCACGCGGTCCGCGCTCTCGACGACCTCCACCTGGAGGGCGACGAGCTGACCGGCGCCAACATCGTGCGCAAGGCCGCGGCCGAGCCGCTGCGCTGGATCGCCGAGAACGCCGGGCTCGAGGGCTACGTCGCCGTCTCCAAGGTCGCCGAGCTGGAGCCGGGCAACGGGCTCGACGCCGCGACGGGGGAGTACGTCGACCTGGTCAAGGCCGGCGTCATCGACCCGGTCAAGGTCACGCGTTCCGCCCTGCGCAACGCCGCGTCCATCGCCTCGATGGTCCTGACGACCGACACCCTCGTGGTCGAGAAGCCCGAGGAGGAGCCTGCCGCTCCCGCCGGTGGTCACGGCCACGGGCACGGTCACTGACCTGACCCGACGCGACCTGACCTCACGCCAGGCCGTATGCCGCGAAGGCCGCCCGCCCCGATCGGGGTGGGCGGCCTTCGCGCGTGGTGAGGGGGGTCAGGCGATCGCGATCGCGGTGCTGGCGGCGTAGTGCGACTCGCGCTCGTCCTCGGTCATGCCGCCCCAGACGCCGTAGGGCTCGCGCACCCGCAGGGCGTGCTCGCGACACTGGCCCAGGACGGGGCAGGCGATGCAGACCGCCTTGGCCGCGCCGTCCCGGTTGCGCCGGGCGGGGCCACGCTCGCCCTCGGGGTGGAAGAACACGTCGGGGTTCTCCCGGCGGCATGATCCCTGCAGCTGCCAGTCCCACTGATCGGCGACGGGTCCCGGGAGGCGGCTGATCTCGGCCATGGTGTGCTCCTGTGCAGAGATGCGGCGACGATGACCGAGGATGTCACGCAAGTCACACGATGCAAGCACTTCGCATAATGATCAAACGTATGACATACTCACGAGTAACCTGAGGTGACCCATGAGCCCTAGCCAGCGACGTCGCGTGGTGGCGGGGGCGTGCTGCTGCGACAGACCGTACCTGCGTGAATGCGCCTGCGGCAAGATGCGGCAGGCGTAATCCACGTCGCCTTCTCGCCCCTTGGGCATCCGGTGGGCCCGACCGGATAAATATTCGACACACAATGTGAAATCGTGGCAACGCAGTGTCAATTTCGTGCCGGTCGGGTGGAGTCGAGGTGACCAGCCGGTGGCCGCCCGCGGTCGGGGGCGACCCTGGGGATCGTTGCACCTGGTTGACAGGTCGACAGGGGTCGGTCAGCGTGACGGCGGATCGGACGGCCCCGTTCGGCGACGAGGATGGGTACATGGACATGGCTGCTAGCACCGGCGCACCTCGGCGTCCCAGCGGGTTCGAGAGCCTGACGGTGGCCGTGGTGGCCGAGATGGTCGGGGTGGCCCCGTCCACCCTGCGCACCTGGGCCCGGCGCTACGGCCTCGAGCCGTCCGGTCACCGGTCGGGTCTGCACCGTCGCTACTCCGAGACCGACGTGGCGCGCCTGCGCTTCATGCGCGCCCTGACCCAGTCCGGCCTGACCTCGCGGGACGCCGCCCGTCGCGCCCTGGACGCCACGACGGAGGAGCTGGCCGCCAGCTCGAACCCCACGCACCCCGGGGAGGGGGAGGTGTCCCTGGTCTCCGGGCGCAGCGACGCGACCGCGCTGCGGGGCGGCTACCTCGGCCGCGGCGCCCAGGTGGGCGAGGTGGCGGCTCCCGTCATGACCCTGCTGGGGACCTTGGGCAACGGCGACGCGCAGGGCAGCACGGCGCTCCTGCGCCTCGCGCAACGCGACCTCGGGGCCGCCCGCACGTGGGACGAGCGGGTGCTGCCCGCGCGCAACGCGGCCTGGATGCTGGCGCCGGTCGCCCAGGGGCGTGCGGACGCCATGCTGGCCTCCGCCACGGCGGGGGCGGTCGGCGACATACGGCTCCGACGCAGCCCTCGCAACCTCCGCCCGGTGCACGTCGTGTCCCTGCCCGGCCTCGACGACCCCGCCGCCCGCCTCCTGCTGCGCGCCGCCCTGGCCGAGCGGTCCATCGCCGTGAGCGACCTCTCGCTGGAGGGGTCGGCCAGCAGGGCCGCCCGCGTCCTGGGTGAGGGGATCGAGGGGGTGCTGGTCGTCTACGTCGGGGAGGGTGCGGTCGCCGCCCAGGTGGCCGGCCGGCTGCGGCAGTCCGCGCGGTCGGGCGACCAGGTCTACTGGGGCGAGGGCTGGCTGCACTGGCCGGGGCAGGAGGCCACCATGGCCGACGTCGTGCGGGCGGTCGAGGGCAAGTGCTGCGCCCCGTCGGGGTGACCTTGCTGAGCGTGATGGCCGGTGTGCGCACCGACATCGGCGGCACGCATGCGGGGGACGGGCAGTCGCTCGCGGTCACGCTTCTGGGCTGCATGGGTAGTGTCGGTTCTCTGGGGGGACGTTGCGACCGGTTCGGTGATTTACCTGCACCTGGACGCTTTTGTGAGCCAAGATAACTCTTGGTAATTGACTTGACCCGACCGGAGGCAGGGATGACGACCGTGATGGTGTGCGACGACGCGCCACTCACCCGCGAGGTGATGATGCGCCGGATCGGCTCGCTGCCCGGCGTGACCCGGGTCTGCGGTGCCTCCTCCGGCGAGGAGCTCTTGGCCAAGTACGCCACGGAGCAGCCGGCGCTGACGCTCACGGACCTGCGCATGCCCGGCATGGGGGGACTGGACGCCGTCAAGCGGCTGCTCGCCCTGCGCCCCAGCGCGCAGATCATGATGATGACGCTGGCCGAGGACATCGACGGTGTGGCGCGGGCCCTGGCCTACGGCGCCAAGGGCTATGTCATGAAGGACTCCACCCGCGAGGAGCTGGCCGTCGCGCTCGCGCCCTTCATCGGTGAGGCGATGCCGCGATCGGGCGGGGCCGGGCGCCCCGGGGTGACGGCGACCCTCACCGCCCGCGAGCTCGAGGTGCTGCGCGGGATGAGCCAGGGGCACAGCAACGCCGAGATCGGCGCCGAGCTGTACCTCACCGAGGACACGATCAAGACCCACGCCCGACGACTCTTCCGCAAGCTGGACGCCTCGGACCGTGCTCACGCGGTCGCCATCGCCTACCGCACCGGCCTGATCAGCTGACCTGACGCGCTGGGTGGCTCTGGGCAGGGCCAGGCGGCTACTCTGAGGGAACAGGCACGCCGTGAGGCGGCCTTCGCCGTGTCCACGACCCGCCCGACGAGGGGCCGGTCGTCGCTCCCCGAGGAGGTGCCGATGAGCGTCCCCGACGCCCGTGATCAGCGGCACCTTCACGTCTACGGAGCCGACCCCGCCGACCGCGGCCGGGGACCCGGCGCAAACCGGCCCACCGAGGACGTAACGTCCGGGGTCGCCGCACCGATGTCACCCACGGGTCCAGCCATGCGCTCGGCCGACGTCGTGTCGGCTGCCGCCCAGGGCGAGCCCGCCGCTCTGCAGGCGCTGCTGACCGACGTCCGACGCATCGCCTTCCGCTACTGCCGCGCGCGCCTCGGGGGTCTCCCCGCCGGTGTGCAGGCCGCCGATGACGCAGCTCAGGAGGTGTGTGTCGCCGTGCTCCGATCGCTGCCGCGCTACGAGGACCGTGGTGCCCCCTTCGAGGCCTTCGTCTACGGCATCGCCTCCAACAAGGTCGCCGACGCCATGCGGTCGAGCCTGCGCGGACCCGAGCCGACCGACGAGCTCCCCGACGAGATCGACCTGGACGCCGACCCGCTCGACACGGTCATCGCGGCGGAGCGCTCCTCCGACACCTGGGCCATGCTCGACCGGCTGGGGGAGACCCAGCGCGAGATCCTGACCCTGCGCGTCGCGGTGGGCATGACCGCCGACGAGGTCGCCGCCTCCCTCGACATGACCCCGGGAGCGGTGCGCGTCGCCCAGCACCGCGCCCTCACCCGGCTGCGCGCCATGATGGCCGGCCCGGCCGGCGGGGGAGGATCCCGATGAACCACCGACCCGACGGCACGCCCCAGCCCTCGCTGCGCCTCGTGCGCGACGACGACGAGCTCGTGCAGCAGATCGCCGACCGTCGCGAGACCGTCGAGCACGACGACCCCGTCCTGGCCATGCTCGAGGGCTGGGCCACCGAGATCGACCAGGACCTGCCCGAGGACCTGGCCGAGGGCGCGCCCCGACCGCTCCCCTCCAGGCGCACCGTCATCGTCACGCGGGCGGGTGTCGCGGCCAGCGTCGCCGCCGTCGTCCTGTCGGGCGTCACCGTCGCCGCCGCGGCGAGCGAGGGCGGCCTGGCCGGCTTCGTCAGCAAGGTCGAGCGCGGCGTCGAGAAGGGCGTGGCGGCCCCCCGGCCCGCGGACGCTGCCGTGCTCGCCACCGCCGACGCCACGAGCCACGGCCCGGACGGTCACTCCGTGCGCACGGCCCTCAACCTCGCCTCGCAGCGGCTCAAGGCCGGCGACCGCGACGCCGCCGCCGCCGTCCTGAGCCTCGTCGAGGACCAGGTCCGCCGTGACCCGTCGCTCCTCGGCGAGGGCGACCACGCGCTGCTCGCCGCGGTGCGCCAGGACCTGTCGGGGTCCGGGTCCGGCGACGACGGCCTGGTGCTGGCGGATCCGCCGCGCACCGCTGCGGCGTCCGCGTCGCCCACGCGTCCCGGGACCCGCTCGCCCGACCGGTCGGGCACCGGGTCGTCCGCGGCGGGCCCCGTCACCACGCGCCCCTCCTCGTCACCGAGCACCTCGCCGACGAGCACGCCGACGCCGACGACGACCCCGTCGTCGCCGAGCCAGAGCCCCAGCCCGTCGTCGCCGCGCCCGACGACCCAACCCACGCAGCCGACCACACCGACCACGCGGCCGACGACGCCGACCACCCGGCCCACGTCTCCCACCACGTCGCCCACGTCTCCGAGCGCCCCCTCGACGAGCCTCCCGCTGCGACCGCCGAACCCGACGCCGTCCGTGACTGGCACGGGGACGCCGCGTGTCGAGTCGCGCGCACCGGCCTCCGGCCGCACCCGCACCTTCGGCACCACGCAGCAGCGCACACCGGCCCTCGACCGGTCGACGAGCCTGACGGGTGCGCCGTCGGGCGGCCAGAGCGGCGACCAGCCCTGAGTCGGTGACGCGGGGAGGCGCCGGGCTGTCGGCATACGAGCCACGGCGTCCCCGCCGATAGACTTGTGGCATGAGCCTCGAGGAGACCCGCGCCGTGCCCGACAAGTTCGCCACCCTGGGGCTCACCTATGACGACGTGCTCCTCCTGCCCGGGGAGACCGACGTCATCCCCAGCGAGGTCGACACCACGACCCGCCTGACCCGCGAGCTGTCCATCCGCATCCCGCTGGTCTCGGCGGCGATGGACACCGTGACCGAGGCCCGCATGGCCATCGCGATGGCCCGCCAGGGAGGCCTCGGCATCCTGCACCGCAACCTGTCGATCGAGGACCAGGCCTACCAGGTCGACCTGGTCAAGCGCACCCAGACCGGGCGCATCAGCAACCCCGTGACGATCGGCCCCGACGCGACCCTCGAGGAGCTCGACCAGATCTGTGGGGAGTATCGCGTGTCCGGGCTCCCGGTCGTCGCCGAGGACCGCACCCTGCTCGGCATCTGCACCAACCGCGACCTTCGCTTCACGCCCGTCGCCGAGTGGACCACGACGCTGGTGCGCGACGTCATGTCACCGATGCCGCTCATCACCGCGCCCGTCGACATCTCGCGCGAGGACGCCACCGGCCTCCTGCGCCAGCACAAGCGCGAGCGGCTGCCGCTGGTCGACGACCAGGGCCGGCTCGCCGGGCTGATCACGGTCAAGGACTTCGTCAAGTCCGAGCAGTACCCCCTCGCCAGCAACGACGCCCACGGACGACTGCTGGTCGGGGCGGCCGTCGGCTACTTCGGCGAGTCCTGGGAGCGCGCGACCACGCTGATCGAGGCGGGGGTCGACGTGCTCGTCGTCGACACCGCGCACGGCCACGCTCGCCTGCTCATCGACATGATCAAGCGGCTCAAGGCCGACAGCGCCACCCGTCACGTCCAGATCATCGGCGGCAACGTCGCCACCCGCGCCGGCGCGGCCGCGATGGTCGAGGCCGGCGTCGACGCCGTCAAGGTGGGTGTCGGACCGGGATCCATCTGCACGACCCGCATCGTCGCCGGCGTGGGCGTCCCGCAGCTCACCGCGGTCTACGAGGCGGCGCAGGCGGCCGCGGCGGCCGATGTCCCCGTCATCGCGGACGGCGGCCTGCAGTACTCCGGCGACATCGCCAAGGCCCTGGTCGCGGGCGCCAGCTCGGTCATGGTCGGGTCGCTGCTCGCCGGCTGCGAGGAGAGCCCGGGCGAGCTGATCTTCGTCAACGGCAAGCAGTTCAAGGCCTACCGCGGCATGGGCTCGCTCGGCGCCATGAGCTCGCGCACCAAGAAGTCCTACTCCAAGGACCGCTACTTCCAGGCCGACGTCACCAGCGACGACCAGCTGGTCCCCGAGGGGATCGAGGGCAAGGTCGCCTATCGCGGCACCCTGCAGGCCGTCGCCCACCAGCTCGTGGGCGGACTGCACCAGTCGATGTTCTACGTCGGGGCCCGCACCGTGCCCGACCTCCAGGCCAAGGGGCAGTTCGTGCGCATCACGTCGGCGGGGCTCAAGGAGAGCCACCCGCACGACGTGCAGATGATCGCCGAGGCGCCCAACTACTCCGGTCGCTGACGCGCCGCGGCCCCACGCACCCACCCTCCACCCCACAGACAGGCACCAGACGTGACCGAGATCGAGATCGGACGGGGCAAGCGCGCCCGCCAGGCCTACACCTTCGACGACATCGCGATCGTGCCCTCGCGGCGCACCCGCGACCCCGAGGAGGTGTCGGTGTCGTGGCAGATCGACGCCTACCACTTCGACCTGCCGATCATGGCCGCGCCGATGGACTCCGTCGTCTCGCCGGCCTCGGCGATCGCCTTCGGTCGGCTGGGTGGTCTCGGTGTCCTCGACCTCGAGGGCCTGTGGACCCGGTATGCCGACCCGCAGCCCCTCCTCGACGAGATCGCCACGCTGTCCGGGGCGGACGTCACGCCGCGCATGCAGGAGATCTATGCCGAGCCCATCAAGCCCGAGCTGATCACCGCACGCCTCAAGGAGATCCGCGACGCGGGCGTCACCGTCGCCGGCGCGCTGTCGCCGCAGCGGACCCAGGAGCACTGGCGCACCGTCGTCGACGCGGGGTGCGACCTCTTCGTCATCCGGGGCACCACCGTCTCGGCCGAGCACGTGTCGAGCCGCACCGAGCCGCTCAACCTCAAGCGCTTCATCTACGAGCTGGACGTCCCCGTGATCGTCGGCGGGGCAGCGACCTACACGGCCGCCCTGCACCTGATGCGCACCGGTGCGGCCGGCGTCCTCGTCGGCTTCGGCGGGGGAGCGGCGAGCACCACCCGCCAGACGCTCGGGATCCACGCCCCGATGGCCACCGCGGTGGCCGACGTGGCGGCGGCCCGGCGCGACTACCTCGACGAGTCGGGCGGACGCTACGTCCACGTCATCGCCGACGGCTCCGTGGGACGCGCCGGCGACATCGTCAAGGCGGTCGCGTGCGGCGCCGACGCGGTGATGATCGGTGCCGCGCTCGCGCGTGCGACCGACGCCCCCGGCCAGGGCTACCACTGGGGGTCGGAGGCACGTCACGAGGAGCTGCCGCGCGGCGCCCGCGTCAACGTCCGCGGCGCCGCCCCGCTGAAGGAACTGCTCTTCGGCCCTGCCCACACCGCCGACGGCACGACCAACATGATCGGTGCCCTGCGCCGCGCCATGGCGACGACGGGCTACAGCGACCTGAAGGAGTTCCAGCGGGTGGAGGTCGTGGTCAACCCGTATACGGCGCAGTGACGAAGGGCGTAGCGGAGGTTGCGCCCGACGGAGGATGGTGCGGCCGTAGCGGAGTCCGAGGAGCTGCGCCAATCAAATAGAGCGCAGTGACGAAGGGCGTAGCGGAGGTTGCGCCCGACGGAGGATGGTGCGGCCGTAGCGGAGTCCGAGGAGCTGCGCCAGTCGTATACGGCGCAGTGACGAACGAGCGGTGACGACGGTCGCAGCCATCGGACGGCCGCGACGAACTGCGTCCGGCCTGCAGTTTGTCCACGTGGAGGGGGCTGGGACGTGGCGATGCTGCGTCCGGCCTGCAGTTCGTGCACGTGCGGATAGGCCGGGGCTGGGGTGTGCGGGGTCTGCGCTGGGAGCGCGAACCTCGCGCAGCGGCGCGGGTGGGGGTGGGCCGGCGTGAGCGGGGCGCGCGGCATACGGCCTGGATCGGTAGGGTCGGGTGCGTCGACCACCTCGAGCACCGGAGGACACCGTGAACCACCCGACCGTCGACCCGCAGCTGCTCCGAGAGGCGCGGGACCGCGCCCGCCGGGAGCACGAGGAGGCCAAGGCCTCGGGGCTCAAGCTCGACATCACGCGGGGCAAGCCCTGCTCGGCCCAGCTCGACCTCAGCGAGCGGCTGCTGACCGTGCTGGCCGAGGGCGAGCACACGACGCAGGCCGAGGGTGACCTGCGCAACTACAGCCCGACGCAGGGCCTGACCGAGCTGCGGGAGATCTTTGCCCCGCTGCTCGACGTCCGCCCGGACCAGCTGGTGGTGCGGGACAACTCGTCGCTGTCGCTGATGCACCAGTGCGTGGCGTCGTCGTTCTTCCACGCTCCGCCCGGCGCTCCCGAGGGCACGGGCTGGGCGGGCCGGACGGTGCGGTTCCTGGCGCCGGTGCCCGGCTACGACCGGCACTTCACGGTGTGCTCGGAGCTGGGCGTCGAGCTGGTGACCGTGCCGATGACGCCGGAGGGCCCCGACATGGACCTCGTCGAGGAGCTCGCCGGCAAGGACGCCTCGATCAAGGGCATCTGGTGCGTCCCGAAGTACTCCAACCCGACGGGCGTGACCTACTCCAGCGAGACCGTGCAGCGGCTCGCGGCGATGCAGACCGCGGCGCCGGACTTCCGGGTCTACTGGGACAACGCCTATGCCATCCACCACCTGCGCAGCACCGAGGCGCAGCTCGACCCGATCCTCGAGGCGTGCGAGCAGGCCGGCAACCCCGACCGTGCGTTCGTCTTCGGCTCCACGTCCAAGGTGACCTTCGCCGGCGGCGGCGTCTCGTTCTTCGCCTCCTCGCCGGCCAACGTGGCGTGGTTCCTCAAGCGTGACGGCTTCCGCTCGATCGGGCCGGACAAGCTCAACCAGCTGCGCCACCTGCGGTTCTTCGAGACCACCGAGGGCGTGCGAGCGCACATGCAGCGGCACCGCGAGATTCTCGAGCCCAAGTTCGACGCCGTGCTGCGGCACCTCGAGAAGGACCTCGCCGAGCTCGGGATCGCGGAGTGGACCGACCCGGACGGCGGCTACTTCATCAGCCTCGACGTCGTGCCCGGCACGGCGGGTCGGGTCGTCGAGCTCGCCAAGGAGGCGGGCGTCGCCCTGACGCCAGCCGGCGCGACCTTCCCCGGCGGCGTGGACCCGGACGACCGCAACATCCGCATCGCCCCGACCATGCCGTCGACCGACGACCTGGACACCGCGCTGCGGGTCCTCACGTCGTGCGTGGTGCTGGCGGCGGCGGAGTCGCTGCTGCCGGACGACGACGCCTGATCCGGCGCACCGTCACGAGATAGATCACGAGCAGCGCCGCGGCATACGCGACGGGGGTCGCAGGGTACGCCCCGTGGCCCCCGTACGCGCAGCACCCCGCGACGGCCAGCGCCAGCCACTCGGGACGTCCCACCATCACGGCCAGCGCCACGAGCGGCAGGGAGTACCACGCGAGCACGGGCGTGGTGGTGAGCAGCAGCGCGCCGAAGAGGTAGAGCGCGGGCAGCGCCGGGTCGTCCTCACGCCCGCGGCGCCCGAGCACCGCCCAGGCGGCCACGCCCAGGCACACGACGACGGCCAGGACGTTGGCGACGGGCAGCGGCATCACGAGCGTGAGCAGAGAGGCGCGGTTCTCGCCGCCCTCCTCGGCGAGGTAGCCGTCGAGCGATCCCTTGATCGCCGGGCCGACGGCGAGATAGTGCGGCAGATAGACCAGGACGACCAGGCCGATGGCGGTAAGCCCGACCACGAGAGAGCGTCGTATGCCGCCCCAGACGCCGGCCGGGGACCCGTCGTCGCGGGTGAACCGCCAGGGCGTGAACGCCGGCAGCAGGACGAACGGCGTGAGCTTGACCGCCGCCGCGAGGCCCACGAGCCCGCCGACGACCACCGCGGCCCGCCGGTGCACCGCGGCCATGACGGCGAGCACGACCAGGAGGGCGACGAGCACGTCGACGTGACCGCCGTTGCCGGCCTCCAGGACGACGATCGGCGACCAGGCCCAGACGAGGGCCTGGAAGGGGTCACGACCACGGGAGCGCAGGTAGCGCGCGATCAGCACCGACGTCGCGACGGCGATCAGCGCCCCGCTGATCTGGAAGCCCTTGGACCCCCACGACCACGGCGTCACGGCGGACACGGCCGCGTAGTAGGCCTCGGCGACGGGTGGGTAGGGCGTGAGGAAGCGGGGGCGGCTGATGGGGGAGCGCGGGTCGTTGCGGGCGTACTCCAGAACCCCCTCGCGGGTGGCGGGCAGCGGCTCGGTCGTGACGCCGGACGGCTCGTCGGGCCGCAGCCCCGGGAACAGGACGGGGTCGCGCAGGTGCGCGAGGCGGTCGTCGAACGGCACGTAGCGGTAGGGGTCGACGCCGTCCAGCTGCACCCGGCCGTCCCAGACGTAGCGGTTGAGGTCGGTCGAGCTGGCGGGGGCGAAGAAGACGCCGGGGAGCTGGACGACGAGGGCCAGGGCGGCGATCGCGAGCAGGGGTCGGTCGGCGCGGCATGTGCGGTCGGCTCGGAAGAACCAGCGGGCCACCAGCCCGAAGACGATCCACGCGGACAGGGACACGAGCAGGTAGAGCCACCGCCGCGAGTCGGTGTTGCCCACCGACAGCACGCCGAGGTAGGTCACCGTCAGGATCGCGGTGGCCCGCGCAGCTCGTCTCACGGGCCCCAGCCTGCCAAACCCCGGCGCTCAACCAGGTGAGTGACGTGCGCTACAGGCGCCCGGGGGTCTGTCATGACTGCGTAGTACGGTCTGCCCATGAGCCTCTCGACGTCCGCGAAGACCGACTCCGTCCGCGCCGCCGGCGGCAACCCCGTCGTGGGTGGGGCGCCACGGCATACGGTCGACCAGGCGTGGATCGACCAGGTCAGCCGGGGTGTCGTCAGCGACGGGACCGTGCCCGCGGTCGAGCTGACGACGCCGCTGACCGGTGAGGTCCTGGGCACGGTGGCCCAGTCCTCGCGGGCCGACGTCGAGGCCGCGGTCCGTGCCGGTCGTATGGCGCAGGTGCGCTGGGCGCGGACTCGTCTGGCGGACCGGTCCCGCATCCTGCTGCGCTTCCACGACCTGGTCCTGGAGCACCAGTCCGAGCTGCTGGACCTCGTCCAGCTCGAGTCGGGCAAGACGCGCTTCCACGGCTTCGAAGAGGTCGCCGACACGGCGATCGTGGCCCGGCACTACGCGCGTCGCCTGCCGGGCTATCTCGCGGGCACCTCGGCCCAGGGCGGGCTGCCGTTCCTGTCCACCGCTCGGGCCGCCCGGCGTGCCAAGGGCGTGGTGGGGGTCGTCGCGCCGTGGAACTACCCGCTGTCCATGTCGATCACCGACGCGATCCCCGCGCTGCTCGCGGGCAACGCGGTCGTGCTGCGCCCCGACAACCGCGCCGCCCTCAGCTGCCTGCGCGCCGTGCAGCTGCTCGAGGAGGCCGGGCTGCCCGACGGTGTCCTGCTGGTCGTGCTGGGCGACGGCCCCAGCGCGGGGCAGGCGGTCGTCGAGCTGACCGACTACGTCTGCTTCACGGGGTCGACCGCCACCGGGCGCAAGGTCGCCGCCACGTGCGCGGAGCGCCTCGTCGGCTGCTCCCTCGAGCTCGGCGGCAAGAACCCGCTCTACGTCGCGGCGGACGCCGACCTGGACCGCGCGGCCCGAGGGGCCGTCACCGCGTGCTTCGGCAGCGCCGGCCAGCTGTGCATCTCCGCCGAGCGGATCATCTGCCACGAGGCGATCGCCGACGACTTCGTCCGCCGGTTCGTGGCCCTGGTGCGCCAGATGCGGCTCTCGGTCGACCTGGCCTACGGCGCCGACATGGGATCGCTCGCGGGCCCGCAGCAGCTGGCGACCGTGGAGGAGCACGTCGAGGACGCGCGCGCCAAGGGCGCCACCGTCCTCACCGGCGGCCGGGCTCGTCCCGACCTCGGGCCCTATGTCTACGAGCCCACGGTGCTGACCGACGTGACCGAGGACATGCTGTGCGCCCGCGGCGAGACCTTCGGGCCCGTCGTCACCATCTATCGCGCCCGCGACGACCGCGCGGCCATCACCATGTGCAACGACACCGACTACGGCCTCAACGCCTCGGTCTGGACCCGCGACGTGCGGCGCGGCAAGGATCTGGCCCGCCGCATCGACGCGGGCACCGTCGGGGTCAACGACGGCTACGCCGCCGCCTGGACCGCCGTCGGGGCGCCCATGGGCGGCATGAAGCAGTCCGGCATCGGGCGACGTCATGGCGCCGAGGGCCTGCGCAAGTACACCGAGGAGCAGAACGTCGCCGTGCAGCGGCTCGTCCCCGTGCAGGGCCCGGCGGGTGTGGACCAGTCGCTGTGGACGGGCCTGCTCACGAGCGGGCTGCGGTCCCTGCGGGTCACCGGCTGGCGCTGACCGGCTCTGCGTCCTGCGCCGGCGTGGGGTTCTGCGCGGGGTTTCTGCGCGGGATGGGCGCCCGGCCCGGCTAGGTTGAGCCAGGAATGGGACAAAGCCGACCTGGTGCTGGAGGACGTCCGTGAAGCTCGTCGTGCGTCGCGACCCTGTCTACGTGCGCCGGCGGCGCATCGTCGGGCTGATCGCGCTGCTCCTGCTGGCGCTGCTCGTGCTGGGCGGCGTCCGCGCCTGCCAGGCCCTCGTCGGAGGACGGGGCGACGACGCCACGGCTGCCGCGCTCCAGGCTCAGAAGGCCGCCTACGACGTGTCGGGCACCCAGCTCGTCAAGCGGCAGACGATCACCGGCAACATCAACCCCAAGTCGGTGGCCGCGTCCCCGAGCGGTCTCGTGATCGCGCAGAACATGATGTACCGCCACACGGTCACGGCATACGGCGCGGACGGCCAGCTCAAGGCGACCGTCCCCGACGCGGTGGACCTCGGGCAGTTCGGCGTCAAGGACGCCAAGGGCACCGTCAAGGGCGCGCCCGTCGAGGCGACCTGGACCCGGGACGGCGCCAAGGCCTATGTCTCCAACTACTCGATGTACGGCCCCGGGTTCGCCAAGAACGGCTTCGACGACTGCAGCGCCACCTCTGCGGTGGACCGGTCCTACGTCTACCGCCTGGACTCCGCCTCCCTCAAGGTCGACCAGGTCATCCAGGTGGGCGCGGTCCCCAAGGTCGTCGCGCTGAGCCCCGACCAGCGCACCCTGCTGGCGACCAACTGGTGCTCGGGCACCCTGTCGATCGTCGACGTGGCGCAGGCCAAGGAGGTGGCCACCGTCAAGATCGGCGCCCACCCGCGCGGCATCGCGATCAGCCCCGACAGCACCACCGCCTACGTCGCCGAGATGGGCGGGGAGACCGTCTACCAGGTCGACCTGGCCGCGCGGACGGCGAAGCCGCTGGTCAAGCCCGGCAAGGGTCCCCGCGCGCTCGTCGTGTCGGCCGACGGCAAGCACCTCTACGTCACCAACAACGACGCCAACACCCTCGTCCGCGTCGACCTCGCCTCGGCCAAGGTCGACCAGACCGTCTCCCTGGCGAGCCAGCCGCGGTCGATGGCCATGAGCCGCGACGGACGAGCCCTGTATGTCGTGAGCTACGGCGCCGCCGCGATGAGCAAGGTCCGGACCAGCGACCTCACCGTCCAGCAGGTCGTCGCCACCGAGCCCAGCCCGATCGGCGTCGCCTACGAGCCGACGCGCAACGCCGTGTGGGTGTCCTGCTACAGCGGCTCGATCCTGGTGCTCGACGAGGCCAAGGGCGGCACGCCCGCCCCGTCGCCCAAGGGCGGGCAGCCGACGGCGACACCCTCCGGGCCCGCCCACGACTGAGACCCCTCGTGCACGGGACGCCCAGCCGGGTCGCCTAGGGTAGGACGGTGATCCGCACCGCCCTCAAGCCCCGTTGGTTGGGGCTGCTCGCGCTCGTGGTGCTGGTCGTCATCGCCTTCACCCGCCTCGGGCTGTGGCAGCTGGACGTCTCCAAGGACCAGGGCGCCAAGAAGGCCCTGGCCGAGGCTCAGGCCCGACCCGCTGCCCCGCTGTCCCAGGTCGTGCAGCCGCACGCGCCCTTCGAGGGCGTCATGTCCAACCGTCGCGTCGAGGTGACCGGCGCCTACGACCCGTCGGGTCAGTTCCTGGTGCCGGGACGGTTGCTCGAGGGCCGCACCGGCTACTGGGTCGTGACGCCGCTCGACGAGACCGCCACGAGGGCCCGCGTCGCCGTGGTGCGGGGCTTCGTCATACGGCCGTCGGACGCGCCCGCCGCGCCGACCACGACGGTGACGGTGACCGGGACCCTGGCGCCGGGGGAGTCCCCGTCCGACCAGGTCCTGCCCGCCGGGCAGCTCGGCTCGATCGACCTGGCGGTGCTCGTCAACCGGTGGCCGCAGGACCTCTACAACGCCTTCGTGCTCGCCGGGGCGGAGCGCCCGGACCTCGGCGCCGGCACCGCGCTCCAACGCATCCCCCCGCCCCAGCCTGAGTCTCAGCTCAACTGGCGCAACTTCGCCTACGCGCTGCAGTGGTGGGTCTTCGCCGCCTTCGCCGTCTACATGTGGTGGCGCATGGTGCGTGACGACCACCGGTCCGGCATACGGCCAGCCCCTCACGACAACGACCACCCGATCGACCAAGGAGAACCCGCCCGATGACCCAGGTGCCGTCCGCCGGCTACGACAACCCCGAGACCGTCCGCAAGGCGCTCACGCCGTTCAAGGTCATGGCCTTCATCGTCGGCGTGGGGCTGCTCGTGCTCGTGCTCGAGATGCTGCTCAAGTACGGCCCCTGGAAGAACGACGTCCTCGCCTGGTGGGCGATGCCGCACGGCTTCCTCTACATGATCTATCTCGTGGCGACCTTCAACCTGGGGACGGCGGCCAGGTGGCCCCTGTCCAAGATCATCAAGGTCATGCTGGCCGGGATCGTGCCGTTCCTGTCCTTCTGGGTCGAGCGCAAGGTCGCCCACGAGGTCGACGGTAGGCTGGCCGCGTGAGTGAGTCCCTCCAGGCCAAGCCGGTTCTCGTCGTCGACTTCGGCGCGCAGTACGCCCAGCTCATCGCCCGTCGGGTGCGTGAGGCCGATGTCTACTCCGAGGTGGTGCCGCACTCCTGGTCGACCGAGCGGCTGCTCGCCAAGGAGCCCTCGGCGATCATCCTCTCCGGCGGTCCGTCGAGCGTGTATGCCGAGGGCGCCCCGCGCCTCGACCCGGCGCTGCTCGAGGCGGGGATCCCGGTGTTCGGGATGTGCTACGGTTTCCAGGCGATGGTCCAGGCGCTCGGTGGGACGGTCGCGCACACCGGCCTCGGCGAGTACGGCTCGACCCAGGCGCAGGTCAGCGACACCAGCTCCACGTTGTTCAACGGCCAGCCGGCCGACCAGTCGGTGTGGATGAGCCACGGCGACTCGGTGACCGAGGCCCCGGACGGCATGCGGGTCACCGCGGCGACCTCAGGCGCCCCCGTGGCGGCCTTCGAGGACGACGAGCGGCGGCTCTACGGCGTGCAGTGGCACCCCGAGGTCATGCACTCGACGTTCGGGCAGCGCGTGCTCGAGAACTTCCTGTCCAAGGGCGCCCGGATCGAGGCGGACTGGACGCCGGGCAACGTCGCGGAGGAGCTCGTGACCGCCGTGCGCGAGCAGGTCGGCGAGGACCGGGTGCTGTGCGCCCTGTCCGGCGGGGTCGACTCGGCCGTGGCCGCGGCGATCGTGCAGAAGGCCGTCGGCGACCAGCTGACCTGCGTGCACGTCGACCACGGGCTGCTGCGCGAGGGCGAGCGCGAGCAGGTGGAGCGCGAGTTCGTCGAGGCGACGGGGGTCGACCTGATCGTCGTCGACGCGCGGGAGCAGTTCCTCACGGCGCTGGCCGGCGTCACCGACCCCGAGACCAAGCGCAAGATCATCGGCCGTGAGTTCATCCGCGCCTTCGAGCAGGCCGCCCGCGACGTGGTCGAGGACCGCGGCGACGAGGAGCACCCCGTCAAGTGGCTGGTGCAGGGCACGCTCTATCCCGACGTCGTCGAGTCCGGCGGCGGCGAGGGCGCGGCCAACATCAAGTCCCACCACAACGTCGGTGGCCTGCCGGACGACCTGCAGTTCGCGCTCGTCGAGCCGCTGCGCACCCTCTTCAAGGACGAGGTGCGCCAGGTGGGCCTCGAGCTGGGCGTCCCCGAGGCGATCGTGTGGCGTCAGCCCTTCCCGGGCCCGGGCCTCGGCATCCGCATCATCGGCGAGGTGACCGCCGAGCGCCTCGAGATCCTGCGGCGCGCGGACTCGATCGCCCGCGAGGAGCTGTCCGAGGCGGGCCTCGACCGCGAGATCTGGCAGTGCCCTGTCGTGCTGCTCGCCGACGTGCGCTCGGTGGGCGTGCAGGGCGACGGCCGCACCTACGGCCACCCGATCGTGCTGCGCCCGGTCTCGTCGGAGGACGCGATGACGGCCGACTGGTCGCGCGTGCCCTATGACGTGCTGGCGACCATCAGCAGCCGCATCACCAATGAGGTGAGCGAGGTCAACCGGGTGGTGCTCGACATCACGAGCAAGCCGCCGGGCACCATCGAGTGGGAGTGACCCGGCCCCGCCTGGGGTGACCCGGTCTGGGCTGGCCTGGTCCGGGCTGGCCGGGTCCGGGGTGACCCGGTCTGGGGTGACCCGGTCTGGGGTGACCCGGTCTGGAGTGACCCGGTCTGGAGTGACCCAGCGGGAGGCCGGTCAGCGGTCGAGGGCGCTCGCGGCCATCTCGGCGAGGTGCTCGATGGTCTCGATGCCGTGCTGCTGGCTGCTGACCTCGCAGCTCACGGCCGCGAGGAGCACCTCGTGGCCAGCGGCGGTCTGCGCGCGTCCGGCCGACGTGACCACCCAGCCGTCGGACCGGGGGAGCCAGCCGTTCTTGACCTGGGCCTCGTGCTGCGGGTTGGCGGCCGAGACACCCCAGTCCTGCCCGTCGGCGACCCGGCCCATCAGGCCCAGCGCGTAGTCCCGGCTCGCCTGGTCCAGCGGGCCGTCGTCGCGGACGAGGTTGCGCAGCAGGCGCACCTGGTCGGCGGCGGTGGTGGTGGTCAGACCCCAGCGGTAGGAGGTGCCCGGCTCGGTCTCGGTCATCCCGAACCTGCGGTTGGCCGCCCGCACGCCCTCGTGCTGCCCGATCCGTCCCCACAGCGTGGTGGTGGCGTTGTTGTCGCTGTTGATGATCATGGAGGACGTCAGCGCCCGGTCGGAGCTGCTGAGGGGCTTGCCCGCGTCCTGCCGCTGCAGCAGCAGGGTGAGCAGCACGTCGAGCTTGACCATGCTGGCCGTCTCGCACCGCTGCCCGGCGTTGTGCTGCACCTGCCGACCGTCGGTCAGGTCGACGGCGAACACACCGACGTGACCTTTGCGGCCCTTGAGGTAGGCCGCGGCGGCCGCGTCGAACCCGGCCTCGGTGACGCCGGCCGCCGGTGCGGGGGTGGACGCCGGCGCCGAGGTCGGGGCCGCCGAGCTCGTCGTGCCGGCCGCTGGCGGGGTGGTCGACGTCGCGCTGGTCGACGGCGAGACGGCGGTGGTCGGCGACCCGGCCGTCGTGGACGCGCTCGCGGGGCGCTCGTCGTCGGTCGGGGCGATGACGGTGTGGGTGACGGCGGGGGCCGTGACGGTCGTGGTCGCTGATGCGGCAGCGCCGGACCCGCCGCACCCGCTCAGCCCGGAGGCGGCGAGGCCGAGGGCCAGGACGAGGGGGGAGATTCGGTGCGGCACCCGCTCATTGTCGGTGAATCCGGGACCAGTCCCCTCATTGCGCCCGCGTGTCGGGGTGTCCGGGGTCAGTGGGCGTGCGCCCGCATCTGGGCGGCGGCGGGCGCCTCGGAGAGCAGCGCGTCCTCCGCGGTCACCGACGCCGGGAGGTAGGCGCAGGTGGGGTCCGAGGCCAACGGGTCACCGGTGACGGCATACGCGTGGGAGCGCGACCCGCCGCACACCTCGCGGAACTCGCACACCCCGCACTTGCCGACGAACTGCTCCGGCGTCCGCAGCGACCGCATGATCGGCGACTCGCGATAGATCTCGGGCAGCGGCGTCTCGCGGACGTTGCCGGCCCGGTGGGGGAGGAAGCCGGAGGGGTAGACCCAGCCCTGGTGGTCGATGAACACGAAGCCGCGGCCGGAGTTGACGTCGATCGGCGGACGGGCGGGCCGCTCGCGCACCTCGCGGTCGCCGAGCAGGACGGCCGTGGCCTCGGTGAGCTGGCGGTAGAGCTCGCCGCGCTCCTCGGCCGCCGAGCCGTCGTGCGCGGCCGTGAGCCGCTGCAGCACGACCCGGCGGTAGTGCGGCGCCTCGGTGGTCTTGATCGCGATGAAGCGGGACACGTCGACGAGCCAGTGCAGCACGTCCTCGACCTCGTCGGCCGTGAGGGTCTGCAGCTGCTGGCCGCGGCCCGTGGGGACGAGGAAGAACACGCTCCACAGCTTGGCACCGAGGTCGAGGACCGTGGTGAGCAGCCGCGGCAGCTCCAGCACGGTCGAGCGGGTGACGGTCGAGTTGATCTGCAGCCGGAAGCCCGCCTCGGTGACCAGCCGCGCCGAGTCCAGGGTGCGCTCGAAGGTCCCCTCGAAGCCGCGGAACGCGTCGTGCGTCGGGGCCTGCGCACCGTCGAGCGAGAGGGACACGGCCTTGCCGCCGGCGTCCCGCAGCTCGGCCAGCCGCTCGGTCGTCAGGTTGGGGGTGGCCGAGGGTGACAGGGCCATGGACAGGCCGAGGGAGGTGCCGTATGCCGTGAGCTCGGCCAGGTCAGGGCGCTCGAAGGGGTCGCCGCCGGTGAGCACGACGAGGGGGTGCGGCTTGGGGAAGGACGCGATCTGCTCGAGCAGGGCCTTGCCCTCGTCGAGGCTGAGCTCGAGGGGGTCCCGCCGGGTGATGGCGTCGGCGCGGCAGTGCAGGCACGCGAGCTGGCAGGCCCGGGTGACCTCCCAGATGGTGATGAACGGCTTGTCCGCGACGTCGTGCCGCTGGTGACGGACCGCCTTGGCGAGGTCGGGCGCGGCGCCGGGCGCCCCGGGGTGCCGCAGGTCGTGGCTCATCGCGTGGGCCTTTCGGTGAGGGTGGTGACGGCCTGCAGGGCGGAGGTGACGCAGCCGCTGATGCCGGCCCCGTCGTGGGAGGCGCCGGCGACGACGACGCCCGGCAGGTCGCGCTGCAGGGCCGCGCGGGCCGCGGTCAGCCGCTCCTGGTGACCGACGACGAGCTGGGGCGCGGTGTCGAGCCAGCGGTGCACCCGCGTCTCGACGGGCCGGGCGCCGAGCCCGGTGAGCTCGCCCAGGTCGGCCAGGAGCAGGTCGACCAGCTCGGCGTCGCTGTGGTCGTCGACGATGGTGGAGCCGTCGCGGCCGGCGGAGAGGCGCACGAGCGTGGTGTCGCCCCCGGCCAGCTGGGGCCACTTGGAGGACAGGAAGGTCGCGGCCTTGAGCCGGCGGCCGAGCCGGCTCGGGATCATGATGCCGGTGCCCTCGGCGATGGGGCGGCACCGCTGCGCCTCGGCGGCGGGCAGCGCCACGAGGACCGACGCCAGCGACGCGGAGCGGACCTGCGCCAGGGGCGCCGCGGCGTCGGGGGAGGCGCCGGCCAGGAGGCGGGACGCGACGGCGGCGTTGACCGCGAGCACGACGGCGTCGGCGTGGTGGTCCTCGCCGGAGACGGTGGTCACGGCATACGACCCCTGCTCGGTCCGGCGCAGGGAGGCGACGGGCGAGGAGAGGCGCACGTCGACGTCGACGCCATCCAGGAGGTGATCGGTGAGGGTGGACAGGCCCTGCGGCCAGGTCGCGAACATCGACGGCGCCACGCTCGGCCCGGCCTTGCGCGTGCGGACCGACAGGGTGAGGGAGCGGCCGTCGCGCGCGACCGCCGCGAGCATCGGCGAGGCTGCCCGCAGCGACAGCTGGTCGATGTCGCCGGAGTGCAGCCCGCCGAGCATCGGGTCGACGAAGGAGTCGGCGATCTCGTCGCCGAACCGCTCGCGGACGAAGCGCCCGACCGAGACGTCGCCCTCGACGCGGTGGCGGCGGGCCACGAGCGGCTCGAGGGCGGCGCGCGCGAGACCCTGCACCGAGACGATCCCGGAGCGGACCACGGGCATCAGCTGGGTGGGGCCGGTCGGGCCGACACCCTGGGGGAGGCGGCGCAGACCCTTGCGGGTGGCGAGCCAGGTGGCGCCGGGGTTGGACCGGATCATCGTGGCCTCGAGCCCCAGCTCGCGCACGAGGGCGGTCACCGCGGGGGACGCCAGGTGGACCGCCTCGGCGCCGAGCTCGCAGCGACGGCCGGCGAAGTCCACGGAGCGGACCTGCCCGCCGAGCCGGTCGCCGGCCTCGAGCACCGTCACCCGGGAGCCGGCCTGGGCGAGGCGCCGCGCCGCGAGGAGGCCGGTGACGCCACCGCCCACCACCAGGGCACGAGCGGGGACGCTGCCCGTGGGGGCGGTGCCCTCGGCGTCGTCGGTGGGGAGGGCGGTGCTGGCGTCGGGCATGAGCCCAACCCTAACGAGGGCCGCTCCGGGACGATGCAGCGGGGTGGTGTTTGTCCCGGCATACGTCGTGTTTTTTCATCCCGGGGCAAGGTGGACGTATGTCGTCGACCGAGACCGCGCCCACCGCGCCGCCCGTGACCCAGCTCCACGGGCACGCGCGCCGCTGGGCGCTCGCCGTGGCCGCCGCCGGACTCCTCGTGCTGGTCATCACCATCGCCTGGAACGTCTTCGCCCCCTGGGGTCAGCGGCTCGACACCCGCGCGTTCGGGTCGATCGCGATCACCGACACCTTCCGCTACCAGCACATCGGGACCGTCCTGGCCGCCGTCGAGGTGCGCACCCTCGCCGCGGCGTTCGCGATCTGCGTGGTGCTCGCGGTGTGGCGGCGCAGGTTCGACCTGGCGCTCGGGGCGCTCGTGGTGGTGGTGGGCGCCAACCTCACGGCCTACCTCACCCGCACCTACCTGATCCACCGCCCGGACTACGGCCTCGACCACCTCGGACCGGTCAACTCCGCGCCGAGCGGGCACGCCGTCGCGTCCTGCTCGATCGCCATCGCGATCGTCCTCGTGACGCCGATGACGATCCGCCTGTGGGTGACCTTCTTCGCCGCGCTGTGGGCGAGCTGGGCCGCCCTCGGCGTCGTGGTCGTCCGCATGAACCGGCCCGGCGACGTGATCGCCGCGATCGCCCTCGTCGCCCTCTGGACGGGCATCGGGGTCGGGGTCGCGGCGCTGGTCGCCGGTCGTCCCCAGCAGCGACGGATGCTGCGGGACTTTCGCACGCAGGTCCGTGGCCTCGGGTGGCAGCGGACCCGTGAGCCCCGGGTCTCCAACGCTCCCTACGGCCTGACGCTGCTGGTCCTGTCCGGCCTGTCGGCCGTCGTGGTGATGGGGGTGCTGCTCGTGTCGTGGGGCGTCGGCGTCCTGTCCAACCCGCTCGGCCTCGTCCTCGGCATCGGCTCGCTGCTGCTGATCGGCGGGCTCGTGGGCGGCCTGGTCGGGGCGACCTCGCGGGCCGTGGAGAAGTACCTGCGCTGAGGGTCCCGCGCCGCCGGCAGGCTCGCCCTGCTGCCGGGACGACCACTCCGCCCTTATGCCGCGCGCCCGGCCCCCTCGTGAGGGACCGGGCGCGCGGCATACGGCGTCATCGCTGTCGACGGGTCAGCGGGCCGGGCCGTTCTTGGGCCGGACCGTGAGGGCCACGCTCGCCGGGTAGGTCTGGCGACCGGTCAGCGTCAGCGTGTGTGCGCCCACCGCCGTGCCGGTGGGCACGGTCCAGCGCAGCGTGCCGGCACCGGTGGCGTCGACCGTGACCGTGCCGACGACGGCGCCGTCCAGGCGGACCGTGACGACGTCGCCGGGCTTCCAGCCGGCCAGGGTGAGCGTGAGCTTCTGGCCCGGCTTGCGGACGCTCTCGTCGACCGTGACCGTGCCGGGCTGGTAGAGGTGCAGCGCCGGGCGGACCCGGACGACCTGGGGGTCGTGGTCGGAGGTCTGCACCGCGAACTCGCTGTTGATGTGCGCGACCTGCAGGGAGGTCGAGCCCTTGAGGTTGGCCGAGACGAGGACGTGGTCGAGGGTCTGGCTGATCCCGTTGAACACGTAGGAGTAGCGCTCGTTCTCGGGAAGCGTCCACATCGTGTCGTGCAGCAGCGCGCCGTCCGCGGTCAGGACCTTCATCGGGGCCGAGAACTGGTAGTCGTTGAAGTCACCGCCGAGGATGACGTTGGCCTGCGGGTCCACGGCCTTGACCTGCTCGACGAAGGCCCGCAGCGACTGCGCCTGCTGCGTGCGCTGCACCTCCGAGGCGCGGTTGGGCGGCTGGAAGCGCCCGTCGGCCGAGTCGTCGCCACCCTTGGAGTTGAAGTGGTTGGCCACGACGATCACCTTGCGGCCGCGGTAGACGAACTCACCGGCCAGCGGCTTGCGGGAGGCGTTCCACGCCGGGTTGGTGGGGTCGACTCGGCCGGGGCTCGCCGACAGCGCGGGGGTGTCCTCCAGGCGGGGGGTCGTGTCCTTGGTGACCGTGGTCGCGCTGGTCGCGGTGCCGCCCGCGCGCTCGACGAAGGTCACCCGCTCGGGGTTGTAGAGCAGGCCCACGCGGATGTTGCCGCCGGGCTGCCCGCCGTCGCGCCCGTCCTCGGGGTCGATGACCGCGGCCTTGTATGCCGGACCGCCCGCGGCCCGGATCGCCGCGATGAGCTTGGCCTCGGTGGTGTCGGAGGAGGTGGTGCCGTCGTTGGTCGCGCCGCTGTCGTCCTGGATCTCCTCCACCGTGATGACGTCGGGGGACCGCAGGTTGGTCGCGACGGCCTGGCCCAGCGCGGCGTACTTGGCGTCGGTGTCGCCGGGCTTGAGGTTCTCGACGTTGAAGGTCGCGACGGTGAGCTGGTCGTCGGCGGCCGGGGCGACGACCGTGCGGGTGAGGCCGTTGTCGGTGCGGGCCCCGAGGCGGGTGGCGGCGATGGTGTAGCCGCCGTAGGTGGACCAGTCGACCGGGCCGGTCGTGGCGCCCGCGAGGACGTCGCCGACGTTGGCGGCCGGGACCTTGCCGTCGACCGGCATGACGAGCATGCGGCCGGTGGGCGTGCGGTCGTAGTCCGCGATGTAGGTGCCGCCACGCGGGGTGCGCAGCTCGCCCGGCTTGGTCTGGACGTAGATCTCGCCGTACTCCGGCTGGCCCGGGCCCAGGACGCGGGCGTCGCCGACGGTGACGAGCTCGCCCTCGTGCGTCTCGTACCACTCGATGGCGGAGCGCCTGGGGTCCAGGGTGAGGTCCTCGACGTTGCCGCTCGGGGGCTTGTGGGCGTAGGTGTCCGGCATGTCGGCCGGCAGCGTCAGGGCGCTCGGCAGGGGGTTGCCGCTGGTCAGGACGTTGACGACCGGCTTGGTGATCTCGGTCATCGACAGGTTGGGGGTGGTCGCGACCGTCTCGCCGCCGGCCAGGGGGTAGTAGTCGCTGATCTGCCCGCTGACGAGGACCGCGTCGCCCTCCTTGACGGTGATCGGGGCCGAGGCGGTGAAGACGAAGACGCCGGTGGAGGCGTTGGCCTTGGCCGGGTCCTTGGTCGGCTGCTGGATCCAGAAGCCCTTGGTGCGACCGGTGCTGCGCACGCCGGTGACGACGCCGGGCACGTTGGTGACGGCCTGGCCCTTGAGCGGGGACACGAATCCGGGGCCCTGGATGTCCTGGATGGTGGTGCTGCCGGGGGTGGGAGTCGGGGTCGGGGTGGGAGTCGGCGTCGGGGTGGGCGTGGGCGTGGGCGTGGGGTCGGTGGGGCCGGTCCCGACGGTGACCGCGGCCGGCGTGGGCGCGCCCGCGGTGTAGTCCTTGCTGTTGTCCCACCCGCTCGTCGGCGCGGGCAGGGCGCGGCTGATCGAGGTGGCGTTGGTGGTGGCCGGTGCGGCCGCCACGACGAAGTCCGTGGCCGTGCCCCAGCCGATGTAGTCCACCACGCCGGCGGCCGCGTCGCAGTCGGCGCCGCAGGCGAGCGCGGTGGACGAGCTGACGAGCGCGATGCGACCCGCGGTGCCGGACATCGCGATGGTGCCCTGCGCGTCGATGCGGGGCAGGGCGGGAGCGGCGGTGTTGGCGCCCGAGGCCTCCGCCACGACATACGTGGCCTTGGGGGCGATGGTGCCGGTCAGGGCCGTCCGCTGCCAGGAGGTGCCGGCGGCGGAGGCGTACTGCACGGACCAGCCGTCGAGCGAGACGGGCTGGTCGGAGGAGTTGTAGAGCTCGACGAAGTCGGTGCGGTAGGGGGCACCGGCGTTGCCGCCGCCCCCGAAGACCTCGGAGATCACGACGGGGCTGGCGGTGTCGACGGCGTTGGCGACGACGGGCACGGCGGCAGCTGTGGTCGCCAGCAGGGCGACGGCACTGAGGCGGCTCACGGCGCGCAGGTGGATGCGCATGATGGGGGCTCCTGGGCTGATGGGGGTGCGACGACGACGTCGCCGGGGAGTGCTCGAACGGTAACCCCGCGTCACGGCGCGGTGGGGGATGGGCACGTGTCCACCCGGTGACCGGCCGGTGAGCAGTCGGCGTCGCTCGACCGCGCGCGACGCCCCAGCAGCGGGGAGGTTCGGTGTCGCTATGACGGCACCAAACCTCCCCGGCGATGGGGGGCGGTGCGAGGGGCCTCACGCGCCGAAGGAGTCGGAGATCTCCCGCAGGCGGCGGTGCAGATCGGCCCAGTAGGCCGGGTCGGTGCTCATCAGGTTGTCGTTGTCGACGAGGTAGCCGGCCTCGCCGTCGATGGTCTCCCGCAGGATGTCGGCGTGCCCCGCGTGCCGGCTCACGTCGGTCGTGACGTGGCCCATGATCACGAGCAGCGTGACCTCGCGTCCGCCCTCGGCCCACCACGGCACGGAGCCCGGCGCGTCCAGCGGCAGCTCCCGGATCGTGGCGTCGGCGTGCGCCCGCACCCGGTCGTAGAACGCCAGCACCTCGGTGGCAGGGACGTCGCGGGGGACCCACATGTCGTCGTTGTCGGCATACGTCTCGTCCCAGGGGAGACGCTCGGGCAGGGGCCGGCCGAAGGTCTCGCCGAAATAGCCCGCCTCGACCCCCGACACGTGGCGCACGAGCCCGAGCAGGTTGGTGCCGGTCGGCGTCATGGGACGGCGCAGGTCGCGCTCGCCGAGGCCGCGCAGCTTCATCAGCAGTGCGTCACGCTGCCGGTCGAGCTGGCGGTGCAGTCGTGACTTCGTGTCGTCGTGCCAGGTCTGGTCCATGGACCCACCCTGGCCGGGCCGGGGGCTGAGCGCCAGGGGTCAGGGACGTCGAGCGCCCACCGTGTCCACCTGGTTGCGCCTCCGCGCGGGGCCCGGCTCGGCATACGGGCTCGGCCCGGGGCTCGACGGTAGGGTGACGGACGTGTTGAGGACGACGGCCGCGATCGCGGCAGGCAAGCTCGCCCGGACCGCCTCGCGGCTGCGGGGAGGTGGCAGCGGCGGCTCGGCGCTCCCGGGCCTGGTGGCGGAGCGGATCGACCCGGGGTTCCTGCGGTCGACGCTCGGGGAGCTGCCGCGCGGGATCGTCGTGGTGAGTGGCACCAACGGCAAGACCACCACCACCAAGATGGTCGTCGCCCTGCTGCGCGCCCACGGGCTGCGCGTGCTGACCAACCCCACCGGGTCCAACTTCACCCGCGGCGTGATCTCCTCGATGCTCGCCGAGCTGCCGCTGACCGGACGCGTCGACGCCGACATCGCCGTCCTGGAGCTCGACGAGGCCCACGCCCTGAAGTTCGCCGAGGTCGTGACCCCCACCCACGCGCTGCTGCTCAACGTCGCCCGCGACCAGCTCGACCGGTTCGCCGAGATCGACCACACCGCAGGCCTGCTCACCCGCCTCGCCGAGCAGACCACCCGGGGCGTCGTGCTCAACCGCGACGACTCCTTCATCTCCCGCATCGACGAGCACGTGCGTCCGGGTGCCGAGGTGCGGTGGTTCGGCGTCGACCCGTCCATCGCCGACCGCCTGCCGGAGCTGCAGGAGGCCGACGTGCGGTTCAGCGAGGCCGACGACGTGCCGGCGGCGGGGCCGTCCGACGGGCTGCTCAAACCGGTCGACGACCACTCGTTCACCGTGGTCTTCGGCGACGGGCACGACGTCGGGCCGGTGACGCTGCGCCAGCGTGGCCTCGCGGCGATGATCAACGCGACCGCGGCGACCTCGCTCGTGCGGCTGCTGCTGGGGGCGGAGTTCCGGCATACGACCGCGTCCGAGGCCCTCGCCACGGTCACCCCGCCGTTCGGGAGGGGCGAGGTCGTCGACGTCGACGGCCAGCCGCTCGAGCTGGTGCTGGTCAAGAACCCCGCCGGGTTCACCGTCGCGCTCGGCACCTACGGCACGACCC
This sequence comes from Arsenicicoccus sp. UBA6765, assembly GCF_002453335.1. NCBI lineage: Bacteria > Bacillati > Actinomycetota > Actinomycetes > Micrococcales > Intrasporangiaceae > Arsenicicoccus > Arsenicicoccus sp. UBA6765. The sequence goes on along the minus strand of NZ_DKGR01000063.1, from coordinate 27,404 downwards.
CGGTCGCGTCCATGATCGCGATCAACGACAACTACGCCGACGGGCAGGACGTCTCCTGGCTGTATGACGTGAGCTTCGAGTCCCTCCGCGATCTCGGCGTCGCCGTCACGAGCGGCGTCCGCGCCTACGACATGGCGCTGCGGCTCAGGTATGACGACGTGCCCGTGGCCGCGGTCCAGCCCGAGCTCGAGACCGCTCTCGACCTTTTCCTCGCCGAGCACCGCGACGAGCCCAAGCGGATCTTCTGCACCTACACCGCGATGATGGCGCTGCGGCGGGTGCTCGCCCAGCGCTACGACCTGCCGGACTTCGGCGAGGAGGCGAAGGCCTGATGAGCGAGTTCGCGAGCGCCCGGACGCCTGGCACCAGCAAGGGCACGGTCACCCTCGTCCACCTCTACCCGCGCGAGATGAGCATCTACGGCGACCTCGGCAACACGCGGGCGCTCGCCTCCCGGCTGCGGTGGCACGGCTACGACGTCGAGGTGGTCGGGCACGCGCCCGGCGACCCCTGGCGCGACGATGTCCACCTCGTCATGGGCGGCGGGGGCCAGGACTCCGGCCAGGCGCGGGTCGAGTCCGACCTGGAGCGGATCGGCGGCCGGCTCGTGGAGCTGGCGGCCGACGGTTGCCCGATGCTCGCCATCTGCGGCATGTACCAGCTCTTCGGCAACGCCTTCATCACGGTCGAGGGCCAGCGGCTGCCCGGCCTCGGCATCCTCGACGTCACCACGACCGGCAACGCCAAGCGCATGATCGGCGGCATCGTCCTCGACACCGAGTTCGGCGAGGTCGTGGGCTTCGAGAACCACTCGGGCTCCACGGTGCTGGGGCCTGAGCAACAGCCTTTTGGGCGCGTTCGCGCAGGTCAGGGCAACAACGGGCAGGACGGGACCGAGGGCGCGATCACCGGCCACGTCGTCGGGACCTACCTGCACGGTCCGATCCTGCCGGCCAACCCGGCTCTCGCGGACGCCCTGGTCGGGTGGGCGGCGGAGCGGGCGACCGGGCGGGCCTTCGAGCCCGAGCCGATCGACGACACGTATGCCGACCACGCCCGCACCCGCCAGGTCCGCCGACTCGTGGCGGCCACCCGCCGGCGCTGACCCCGGCTCGCTCGGGTGACCGGAAGTGACCTGTCAGGTCGGGTCGTGGCGCCTGTGGGCGGCTTGGGCGACCGGAAGTGACCTGTCAGGCCACGTGGGGTCGTGTGGGGGTCGCCTTGGGGTGCTCAGGCAACCGGAAGTGACCTCCGGGCTCAGGTTGGGCCGCCCGGAGGCCTGGTTGCGGTGCTCAGGCGACCGGAAGTGAGCTGGAGCTCAGGTTGGGTCGCCCGGAGGCCTGGTTGGGGTGCTCAGGTGACCGGAAGTGACCTGTCAGGCCACGTGGGGTCGTGTGGGGTTGGCATGGGTGACCGGAAGTGACCCGGGAGGTCGGGTTGGGTCGTCTGGGGGTCTCGAGGGGAGGTTCAGGCGACCCGAAGTGAGCTCCGGGCTCAGGTTGGGTCGCCCGGAGGCATGGTTGCGGTGCTCAGGCGACGCGAAGTGAGCTCCGGGCTCAGGGTGGGTCGGCTTGGGGTGCTCGGGCGACCGGAAGTGACCTGTCAGGCCAGGTGGGGTCGTGTGGGGTTGGCTTGGGTGACCGGAAGTGACCCGGGAGGTCGGGTTGGGTCGTCTGGGGGTCTCGAGGGGAGGTTCAGGCGACGCGAAGTGAGCTCCGGGCTCAGGTTGGGTCGCCCGGAGGCCTGGTTGCGGTGCTCAGGCGACCGGAAGTGACCTGCCGGGTCAGGTGGGGTCGCGTGGGGGCGGGCTGGGCGACCTTAAGTGACCTGCCGGGGCAGGTGGGGTCGCCTGGTGGCGTCGGTGGCGCCGGGGTGGCGGATCAGGTGGTGGCGGGGCGGCGGTCGGCATACCGGCCCTTGGTCAGCCACCAGATCAGCGCGCCCAGGGCGCCGAGCGGCAGCTCGAGCAGGTGCGTGTAGATCGTGAACAGGACGATGCCCGCGGCGGCCGGTGCGTGCGCGGCCCCGAAGCCGACGAGCGCGATCGCGGTGCCCGCCTCGGTCACGCCGACGCCACCCGGGGTCACCCCGACGGCCGTCAGCAGGCGTCCGACCGCGAACGCCGCGAAGAAGTGGGCCAGCGAGAGCTCCACCCCGGTGGCGCGCAGGCACATGATGAACAGGAGGTACTGGAAGCCGAAGAAGCCGACCAGCCCGAAGGTCATCGGCAACCACCCCGACTCGACGACGTGGCCGATCCGGGAGCGCAGGTCGGCGACCAGGCCGTCGACCCCGGGGCCGTCGGAGCGGCGGCTGAGGCGACGGACGAGCGGCCCGATGAGTCGATCGAGGACGTGACCCGTGGTCGTGGCGACGCGCTCGGAGGCGATGACGGCGACGAACCAGCCGAGCAGCCCGAGGCCGAGGAGCGCGCCGACGGCACCGCCGCGCGCGACCCCGGGCGGCATCGGCTCGCCGGCGATCAGCAGCACGGAGATGCCGAGGACGGGCAGGGCCATGCGGCCGAGGACGTTCCAGACACCGCTGACGATGAGGGAGGTGGAGATGTCGCGGGGGGTGAAGCCCCAGGAGCGATACATGCCGTATGTCGCCGCCGCCCCCATCGCGCCGCCGCCGGGCAGCAGGTTGCCCGCCGCGGAGCCCGCGACGTTGACCATGAGGGCCTGCGGGTGGGTGAGCCCGGCCAGCGACCCGGTCAGCGTGAACGTGTAGCACCACAGCGCCACGACCATGAGCACGAAGAGGCCGATGGTGTTGCCCCAGCTCAGCGCGTCGAGGTGCGCCAGCAGGGCGGACCACGAGGTCTCGGCGAAGTACGGCAGTCCCCACACCAGCAGCGCGACGGCCAGCGCCGTGCCGAGGACAGCCTGCAGGGCGGTGCGCCACCACGATCGACGCTGGTCGCCCCTGGCTCGGGTCGCCCCCGGCTCGTCGGACGTCGCATGCGGGTCGGGCGTCGCACGCGGGTCGGGCGTGGTGTCCCGGGTCGCCGGCGTCGCGGTCGCCCCTGTCGTCTGGTCTGCGTCTGCGGCTGCTGGTCCCGTGTCGCTCGCCTCGGCCGCCCGCCGCTGATCTCCCCCCGGAGTCATGCTCAGCCCAGCCCGTCGAAGATGTCGTGGGCCACCGGTCCGCCGGGCGGCCGCGACGCGTCGACGAACCACTCCCGGCCGAAGACCAGGTCGTAGAGCGGCCGGGGGATCCGCAGGAAGGCCGCCAGCGTGCGGTCGCCGTCGTCCGCCGCGGCCTGCGAGGCGTGGGCGCGCATCGAGGCGCGCTTGGCCGCGATGTGGCGATGGACGTCGATGTGGTGGGTGATCTCGGCGCGGGCGGAGTAGGCCCGGTCGAAGGAGGCGCGGTCGAACTCGGCCGGGAAGGGGTAGACGAGCGCGGCGAGGTCCAGCGCCCGGCAGATCGCGTCGCGCGGGACCGTGGCCTGCAGCACGCGGGGCGTGCCGGCGAGCTCGGCCGCACGCGCCCCGACGTGGTGCACCTGCACGTGGTCGCGGTGACCGTAGCCGCCGTTGCGGTCGTAGGTCAGCAGCACGTCGACGGACTCCTCGCGCAGGATCTGCGCCAGGCGCTCGGCGGCCTCGTCGACGTCGGCGCGCACGAAGCGCGTCATGCCCTCGGGGTCGGGGTAGAGCTCGGCGCCCGACCCGCTGTCGGCGTAGCCCAGCCACTCGACCCGCGCCACGCCGAGCGCGGCGCACGATCGCATCAGCTCGCCGAGACGCCGCTCGCCGAGCGTGCGGGCGGCGGAGCCGGCATACGTGCTGGAGGTCAGGCCGAGGTCACCGTCGGTGGCGGTCACCACGATGACCCGGTGCCCCTCGGCGGCGGCCCTGGCCAGGGTGCCGGAGGTGAGCAGGGCCTCGTCGTCGGGGTGGGCGTGGAACGCGAGCAGTGTGTGAGCCATCGTGGTCATCCTCTCGCATGGCAGGGTGGATGTCGTGAAGGTGGCCTTGCTGTCGGACTGCTATCTGCCGCGCCTCGGTGGCATCGAGGTGCAGGTCCACGACCTCGCGGACCGGCTGCGGCGCTCGGGGCACGAGGTCGAGGTGTTCACGGCCACGCCCGGGCGGGCGGGGGAGCGGCACGGCGCGGTGGAGCTGGTCGACGGCGTCCCGGTGCACCACCTCGCGCTGCGGCTGCCCGGCGACCTGCCGGTCAACCCGCTGGCGCCGCCGGAGCTGCGGCGTCGGCTGCTGGCCGGAGGGTTCGACGTGGCGCACGTGCACATGGGGGTGGTCAGCCCCTTCGCCAGCGACGCGGTCGACGTCGCCCTGTCGGTCGGGCTGCCGACCGCGGTCACCTGGCACTGCGTGCTGGACGCGATGGAGCGGGTGCTCGCCGTCAGCGGGCGCGTGCGTCGGTGGGCCGGGCGAGGTGTCGCGCTGTCGGCGGTGAGTCGTATGGCGGCCCGCCCGCTCGAGCGCCTGGCCACCGACGCGCGGGTCGCCGTGCTGCCCAACGGGATCGACCTGGGCCGCTGGCGATCGCCCACGGCGCCAACGCATCTCGTCGTCGGCACGGTGCCGGAGGGAGTTGCCGGACCGGTCCGGCTCGTCACCGCCATGCGCCTCGCGCGACGCAAGCGCGCCGTCCCCCTCGCGCGGGTGGCACGCCGGGTCGACGACCTCGTCGGCGACCAGATCGACTGGCGCATCGAGGTGTTCGGCGAGGGGCCGCAGCGCGGGCTGGTGCAGGCCTACCTGCGCACCCACGGCCTGACCGACCGGGTCCTGCTGCGGGGCAGGGTGTCTCGCGACCAGCTCCTCGAGTCCTACCGTGGCGCAGCGGCCTACGTCTCGCCGACGGTGCTGGAGGCCTTCGGCATCGCCGCGCTCGAGGCACGGGCCGCAGGGCTGCCGGTCGTCGGTCGACGCGGCAGCGGGGTGGAGGAGTTCGTCGAGCACGGCGTGACGGGGCTGCTCGCGGGGGGCGACCGGGAGCTGGCCGCTCACGTGGCTACCCTGGTGCTCGACCCCGTTGCCCGGCAACGACTTCGGCGGCAGAGCCTGGAGACGCCGCCCACGCAGTCGTGGCCCGCGGTGGTGGGGATGGTGGAGGCGGAGTATGCGCGGGCCGGGCGGCTCGCGAGGAGGGGCAGGACATGAGTGGGGACCAACCAGGTCTGCTGAGCGAGGACGAGTACGGTCGCGTGGTCCGCCACGGGCGGGTGCTGGACTCGCCCGTGCAGGTCGACGGCTACGACCACGACGGGCGTCGCCGCGTGGCGATCGACCTGCCGCACGGCGTGACGCCCGAGGACCTGCTGCGCAGCCACGGCTGGGAGCCTGGCGCGCCGCTCGCCGCCGAGCGGTCGCTGGGGGACCCGCACGCCGTGGTCCTGTCCTACGCGGTGCGGCACCGCCCGGAGGGCCCGGAGCCGTTGCCCGTGGTGACCACCCCGATGGACGCCAGCATCGAGCTGGATCCCGACGAGCCGCCGTTGGTGCGCACGCGGGTCGCGGCATACGCCGTCGTGGTCGGCCCCCTCGGGGTGCTGCTGACCGAGGCGTCGGACCGCACCAACGCCGCGGGCGCGTGGGGGCTGCCCGGTGGCGGCGTGGAGCCGGGGGAGGACCCGGCGGCCGCCGTGGTGCGCGAGGTCTGGGAGGAGACCGGTCAGGACATCATGCGGCCGCGACTGGTGGCGGTCCGCAGCCACCACTGGATCGGCTTGTCCCCCAAGGGAGTCCTGGAGGACTTCCAGGCGGTGCGGCTGGTCTATCGCGCCGAGGTCGTGGGCAGCCACGACGTCGTGGTGCACGACCGCGACGGCACGACGGCCTCCGCGGCGTGGGTCTCGGCGGACGTCGTGCGGGGGCAGGGGCTCCGGCTGGCGCCGGCCTGGTCCGACCTGGCCGACCTGCTGCCGTCCGACCGGCCGGACTGAGGCGGCTCCCTCAACGGCCACGACGAGCGATGCCCACGGCGCCGACCAGCAGCAGGAGGACGCCGACGCCCACCACGATCCACGGGCCCTGGGTGACGAGGTCGATGCTCATCACCGCCAGCTCGCGCAGCAGCACCGAGGCGGCGCACAGGAGCCCGAGCAGGCCGACGACGATCGCCGGGGCGTAGGGGCCGCGCGGCTGCGTGGTCGCCTCGAGCTCCGCGAGACGGTGCGCCTCGTCGGGGTCGATGGGGTAGTAGCGCTGGTCGCTCATCGCGCGACCTCCTCGATGATCAGGTCCCCGAGGCCGACCTGGCCCCGCAGGACGAGCACGGGTGTGCCGGTGCCGATGGTGGTGTCCGTCTCGCCGAGGTCCGTCCTGGACCCGTCGGGATGACGGAGGACGACGTCGCCGAGCCCGACGTGGCTCTTGACCCGCACCGGCATCCCCTGGGGGATGCGGACGGTCATCTCGCCGACCCCGACCTGCACGCTGACCTCCTGCCCGTTGAGGCTGGAGGCCTCCACGGAGGTCAGGTCCAGGACGCTGTCGCCGGCGCCCACCTGGTATGACGTGCCGCCGTCCAGCGTGGTCGGCGCCCAGTGCTGGTCCATCGACGAGGACGAGAAGGACGTCGCCCCGTCGGCCACGTCGAGGCGCAGGGGGCCACCGAGGGACAGGGTGATGATGGCCAGGGCGAGGACGAGCGGGACGGTGAAGCCGCCGCGCCGGCCGGCCAGACCCACGACCACCAGCAGCGCCGAGACGAGCCCGAGGGCCGTGGCCGCCGCGATCGCGTAGGGGTGGTCGACGTGGATCCGACCGGTCTGGTGGGCCGCGAGGACCGCGCCGATGCCGGCGGCGGCGAGCCCGATGGCCGCGACGGTGCCCGGCCAGCCGAGGGTGGGTCGGCGGCGACGCATCGGGACGTAGGCGGCAGCAGGCGGGACGACCCGCGTCGCACCCGAGATGAGGTGCTCCGGCACGGCCCCTGCGGCCGTGGGCCAGCTCATGGCCGGGCTGGAGCCGACGCCGTCACCGGTGGCGGTGGCGGTGGTGGTGGTGTCACCGACGGAAGCGTCGAGGGCACCGCGGGGGGTCGCGTCCAGCGGCTCGACCGCGGGGAGGGCCAGCATGCTCGGTGAGGCGTCGGGGACACGATCGCCAAAGGGGTGGTCCGCAGAGGGCTGCTCGGCGGAGGGGTGCTCCAGGGCGGCCTGCTCGGTGCCGACCTCCGTGACGGACCCGTGCTGGCCTCGGTTGCGACGGGACCACCAGTAGTACGCGCCGACCCCGAAGAAGACCATGACGACGATCCGGCCCACGTTGCCCCCGGGGGAGCCGTCGTGGAACCCGAACGCGTCGGTGAAACCACCCAGGCTGACCAACAGCGTGAAGACCAGCAGCACCACGGAGTTGCCGTCCCCGCGGCGCAGGGCCTTCTCGAGCGGGATCTCGCCCTTGGTGTCCGCGAGCAGCAGGAAGGCGACGAAGTAGGCCGGGAAGGCGATGCCGCCCATGACCAGCAGCACGATCCACACGATGCGGACGACGATCGGGTCGATGCCGATCTTGTCGGCGACGCCGCCGCAGACCCCGGCGACCCAGCGGTGCGACAGCCGGCGGCGGATGCCGGTGCCGCGCACGCCGCGGAAGAACCGGTCGAGCGCGTCCGGCTGGTGCTCGGTGGCCTCGGGCGGACCCGGTGGCGTGGGAGGCGGCTGCTGCGTCATACCGACAATCTCTCTCCCCGGCGCGGGGGTGGGCCATGAGGGTCGCCCCTGACCCCACCCTGACGATCCCCTGACGTGCGGGTCAGACCCTCGTCCCGGCGGCGTCCATGGGTGAGGATGGGGAGGTGCCCACCCCCTACGAGACCCAGCGCGTCGAGCAGCAGCAGCCGGCGCCACGGCTGCTGCGCCCGGTCGACAGCGGCTGGGTCGCGGGCGTGTGCGCGGGGCTCGCGGAGCACCTGCGCATCCAGGTGGGCGTGATCCGGATGGCTCTCGTGCTCCTGACGATGTTCGGGATGGGCACGGGCGTGATCCTCTATCTCGCCGTCTGGGCGCTCACCCCGCAGCGGCTCGGGCCGGGGGGCACCACGCGCACGGCGCCGCAGGTGCCCGGGGCGGCCGGATCGACGGGCTCGGCAGGAACCACGGGGTTGGGCGGGTCGGCTGCTGGGGGAGGCGCCACGCGATGGCCCCTCCTGCGCCAGCGGCTGCTGCACGACGAGGCCGTGGTCAACGTCCTGCTGGGGCTGGCCCTGGTGGTCGGCGGGCTCGCGGTCGTGCTCACCCGGCACGGCGTCGACCTGCGGCTCGGCGTGACCCTGCCGCTCGCCCTCATCGCCAGCGGCGCCATCGTCGTCTGGACCCAGCTCGACCGCACCGAGCGCGACCGCTTCCTGCAGCTGTCGGCCGCCGACTCGCGCGCCGGCCTGGCGCGCGTCGTCACCGGGGTCCTGCTGACCCTGGCCGGGGTCGTCGTCCTCGCCAGCCGCGCCCAGGGCGTCGGCGGGCTCGGCGACGCGGCCCTGTCGGCCCTGGCGGTCCTGCTGGGGCTCGTCGTCATCCTCGCCCCCTGGGCCATCCGGCTCTGGGACGGGCTCAAGGCCGAGCAGGCGGAGCGGGTGCGCGCCACCGAGCGCGCCGACATCGCCGCCCACCTGCACGACTCCGTCCTGCAGACCCTCGCCCTCATCCAGCGCAAGGCCGACGACCCCACGGCGGTCCAGCGGCTGGCCCGGGCCCAGGAGCGCGAGCTGCGCACCTGGCTGTATGGCGGAGGCAGCTCCACCCCCACCACGCTCTCGGCGGCCGCGGCCGAGGTGGCGCACGACGTCGAGGACCGGCACGGCGTCCCGATCGACCTCGTCGTCACGGGCGACGTCGGCCTGGACGCGGACGTCTCGGCGCTGGTCAAGGCCCTCGGCGAGGCGCTCAACAACGCCGTCCGCCACGGCGCCGCGCCGGTGTCGGCCTATGTCGAGGCGGGGCCGCTCGGGATCGAGGCCTTCGTCCGTGACCACGGGCCGGGCTTCGACCTCGGCGAGGTGCCGCTCGACCGTCTCGGGGTGCGGGGCTCGATCGTCGACCGGATGGACCGCCACGGCGGCACCGCGCGGATCCGCCGCCTCGAGGACGGCACCGAGGTCTCGCTGACCCTCCCACCACGACCCACGACCGAGGAGTCCTGATGCTTCCCCCGACGACCCCGATCCGCCTCGTCCTCGTCGACGACCACAAGATGTTCCGGGCGGGCGTGCGCACCGAGCTCGACACGTCGCTGCCGGTGGTGGGGGAGGCGGGCGACGTGGGGTCGGCCGTCGCCGTCATCAAGGCCGAGCGCCCCGACGTCGTGCTCCTCGACGTGCACCTGCCCGGCGGCGACGGGCGCGGCGGCACGGACGTCATCCTCGGGTGCGCCGGCACGGCGACCGAGGCCGGGGTGCCCGTGCGCTTCCTCGCCCTGTCGGTCAGCGACGCCGCCGAGGACGTCATCTCCGTCATCCGCGCCGGGGCCCGTGGCTATGTCACCAAGACGATCAGCGGCAACGACCTGGTCAGCGCCATCCGGCGGGTGGCCGACGGGGACGCGGTGTTCAGCCCTCGGCTGGCGGGGTTCGTGCTCGACGCGTTCGGGGCCGCGGCGGGTGAGATCGCCGAGGTCGACGAGGAGCTGGACCGGCTGTCGGCGCGCGAGCGCGAGGTCATGCGGCTGATCGCGCGGGGCTACCAGTACAAGGAGGTGGCCAAGGAGTTGTTCATCTCCGTCAAGACCGTCGAGACGCACGTGTCGAGCGTGCTGCGCAAGCTGCAGCTGTCGAGCCGCCACGAGCTCACCGCGTGGGCGATGAACCGCCACCTCCTCTAGACCTACCTCAGGTAGGCACAACCGCCCGGGTTAGCACGCCACGTCGATGGACCCGCCGGGGGTAAAGGCATCAGCCTGGCGAACGACGGCCGGTCGATGCCTCTACCGGGGGCGGGTCTGAAGGCGGGACGGCGACGCCCGCCGGTCCCCGAGGGGCGGCGGGCGTCGGCATACGGCCTGCTCGGTCAGCCCAGAGCAGCCCTGCTCGGTGAGCCCAGAGCAGCAGAGTGCAGCCGAGAGCAGCCGAGCGGTGGGGCCAGGATCAGGGCAGGGCCATCCGGAAGATCGTGCGCCAGGTCTGGCCGATCTGCCGGTGCAGCGGACCCGTGACGTAGGGCAGGCCGTAGCGGTCGCAGATCTCGCGCACGCGCACCGCGATCTCGGCATACCGGTTGCTCGGCAGGTCCGGGAACAGGTGGTGCTCGATCTGGTGCGACAGGTTGCCGGTCATCAGGTGCATGAGCTTGCTGCCGGAGATGTTGCAGGAGCCGATCATCTGGCGGATGTACCAGTCGCCGCGGGTCTCGCCCTCGATCATCTCCTCGGTGAAGAACTCGACACCGTCGGGGAAGTGACCGCAGAAGATCACGGTGTGCGCCCACAGGTTGCGGATGCAGTTGGCGGCGAAGGTGCCGGCCAGCGTGGCTTTGCCGGACCCGGTGAGCGACGCCAGGGCGGGGGTCGCGACGTAGTCCTTGCCGGCCTGCTTGACGGCCTTGACGCCGAGGGCCTTGAGGTCGGCGTTGAGCGCCTCGCGGGACTTGCGGCCCTCCTGCACGTCGACGAGCTCGAGGTCGTAGAACGCGATGCCCCACTCGAAGAACGGCGCGAGGATCGCGTTGTAGACCGGGTTGAGCACGTTGTAGGGCTTCCACGGCTGGTCCGAGCTGATCCGCAGGAGGTTGTAGCCCACGTCGTTGTCCTTGCCCACGACGTTGGTCCACGTGTGGTGCAGGTCGTTGTGGGTGTGCTTCCAGCCCTTGGCCGGGGCCACGAAGTCCCACTCCCAGGTGGAGGAGTGGATGTCCGGGTCGCGCATCCAGTCCCACTGGCCGTGGATGACGTTGTGGCCGATCTCCATGTTCTCGAGGATCTTGGCGACCGACATGAGGCCGACGCCGGCGACCCAGGCGGACTTGCGCTTGCCGGCGAGCACCAGCGTGGCGCGGCCGGCGAGCTCGAGGCTGCGCTGCACGCGGATCACCCGACGGATGTATGCCGCGTCGGCGGCCCCTCGCGAGGCGACGATGTCGGCGCGGATCTGGTCGAGCTCGCGCCCGAGCTCGGCGACCTGCTCGTCGGTCAGGTGCTGGGCGTGGTCGGGGCGGCGCACGGGGCGACCGCTGTCGGCCAGGCCGGGGTTGCGGGTGGGGATCGCGGGCAGCTGCTCGCGGGTGGGGGTGGCGCCGTCGGTGGGTGCGGTGGGGCGCTCGGCCGTGGTGGTCATGTGACCCTCCTCAGATCTCGAGATGGCAGGGTCCCGCGGCTGCGGAGACACAGGTCTGGATGGATTGTCCCTCGTCGCCGTGGACCTCGCCGGTGCGCAGGTCGCGCACCTTGCCGGCCCGCAGCGGGGTGAGACAGGTGTGGCAGATGCCCATGCGGCAGCCGCTGGGCATCATGACGCCGGCCGACTCGGCGGCCTCGAGCAGCGTGGTGTCGCCGTCGACCTCGATCTCCTTGTCGGAGCGCAGGAAGGTCACGACACCGCCCTCGCCGCCCTGGCCGTCGAGGACGACGGGCGCGAAGCGCTCGATGACGAGCGAGTGCCGGGCGTCGGCGTCGTGCCACAGGCGCTCGGCCGCGTCGAGCATCTCGGGCGGACCGCAGGCGTATGACGCTCGCGAGCGCCAGTCGGGGCACAGCTCGTCGAGCGCGGCGGTCGAGGTGAGGTCGATGCGACCGCGCTCGCCGGAGTACCAGTGGACGACCCGCAGGCCGGGGTGGGCGGTCGACAGCTCGGCCAGCTCCTCGGCGAACAGCGCGTCCTGCGCCGTGCGGGAGCTGTGGACCAGCACGACGTCGGCGTCGTCACGGTGACCGACCAGCGTGCGGATCATCGACATGACGGGGGTCAGCCCGCTGCCGGCGGTGAGCATGAGCAGGGGGCGCGGGTGCTCGGGGAGCACGAAGTCTCCCTGGGGGACGTCCAGGTGCAGCACGTCGCCGGGGCGGGTGCGGTGCACGAGCGAGTCCGAGACGAGGCCCTCGGCGTGGACCGTGATGGCCGGGTCCTCGCCGGCCGCGGTGGTCAGCGAGTAGGACCGCCAGTGGCGGACGCCGTCGACCTCGACGCCGACGCGGGCCCACTGGCCGGCCATGTGGGGGTCCCAGCCGTGGCCGGGGCGGAAGTGGATGGTCGCCGTGTCGGTCGTCTCGGGGACGACGGAGGTGACGACACCGCGGAGCTGGCGGGCCGACGACAGGGGATTGATCAGGGACAGGAAGTCCTGGGGGCTGAGCGGGGTCGTCAACGGCTTGGCCAGGGGCGACAGCACGGGGCTGACGGCCTTGGCCAGGCGATCGAGCGGACGCATGGACGGCATACTCCAGTATTTCCCACGCAGGGCCTTTCATACTCGTCGGCGCGCGCCCGAATCGCGCCGAGGGACTATCACGCGACGATAGAATCGGGCCCCATGAGCCTCGACCGTCCCGCTGAAGCGCCACCATGGTTGTCGTTGCCCGCTGAAGTGTCCGAGCTGCTGCGGCCCCGCGTCGTCGAGATCGTCGACCAGATCATCCGCGCCGTCCCACGTGACGTTCCCGACTACGCGCGCCCCATGGAGGGCCGCTTCGGGCAGGGGCTGCACCAGGGCGTCGCCATCGCCCTCGACCGCTTCCTCGACCTGCCGGGGACGGACCGTCCGGCCCTCGAGCCGGACTCCAGACGGGTGTATGCCGGGCTGGGTCGCGGCGAGTTCCGCTCGGGGCGCCAGCTGGGGTCGCTGCTCGCGGCCTACCGCTCCGGCGCCCGCGTGACCTTCCGCACCGCGGCCCAGATCGCGGTGGACGCAGGCGTCTCCCCGGACGTGATCGTGCCCCTCGGCGAGTCGATCTTCGCCTACATCGACGAGCTGTCGGCCGCCTCGGTCGAGGGCTACGCCGACGAGCAGAACGAGCAGCTGGGCGAGGTGGAGCGCCGGCGCACCGAGCTCGCCCTGCTGGTCCTGCACGGGCGGGCCTCGTCGGCGGGCGTCGACCAGGCGGCGCTCGCGGCGGGCTGGGCGCTGCCACCGGAGCTGGCGGTCGTGGCGCTGCGCCGCGAGCAGGCCCAGGGGCTGCGTCTCGCCCTCGGCCGCGGCGCCCTGGTGGTCGAGCGCGAGGACGACGTCGTGGCGCTGGTCCCGGCGCCCACGACCGAGCGTGCGCGGCGCGACCTGGAGCGGGCGCTGCGCGGCCGGGGTGCGGTGGTGGGGCCGACCCGTCCGTGGAACGAGGCGCCCGAGTCGTTGCGCCTCACCGTGCTGACGATCGCCCGCCTCGAGCAGGCCGCGGCGGCGGGGATGGAGCGTCCCGACACGGTCTTCGTCGGCGACCACCTGGCCCAGCTAGCCCTGCACGCCGAGCCCGCCGTCGTCGCGGACCTGGCGCGGATCCGGCTCGCGCCCCTGGACGCGTTCGCCCCCGCCACCCGTGAGCGGCTGGCCGAGACCCTGCTGCAGTGGCTCGTCCACTGGGGGCAGCGCCAGCCCGTGGCCGAGGCCCTGTCGATCCACCCGCAGACGGTGGGCTACCGCGTGACCCAGCTGCGCGAGGCCTTCGGCGCCGACCTCGACGACCCGGACGTGCGCTTCGAGCTGCTCATGGTCCTGCGGGCCGGTCACCGCTAGGTATGCCGCCGCCGGCCGCCCTCGTGCGCGTCATTCTCCCGGAATCGCCGCCACCGACTCCCTGACGAGCGCACACTCGTGGGCGTGAGAACGAGCACGACGATGGACTATCGCCTCCGCCCCCGCTGGGTCGAGCGCACCCGCTGCCTCACCGAGGACAGGCCCGGCGACCCCGTCCGGCTCCTCCGTGTCCTGGCCGCGGCCCGCACGAGCGGTGTCCTGGTGCTCGACGGCACCAGCCGGGTGGACAAGGTCGCGACCGCGATCCTCGCCCGCACGCGGCGCGGACCCGAGGTGCTCGTCGTCGACTGCTCGTGGAAGCTCGGCCCGGGCCGCCTCGTGGAGCTGGTCACCCGCGCGGGGGTGCGGGCGATGGCGGGGCCGCGGACGACCTTCGTGGCCCTGACCCGCGAGGGGCGCGTCCAGTTCAGTCGCGTCCACCGGGTTCCGGGGGACTGGGTCGTGAGCGTCCCGTGGCACCACGGCCTGGGCCCGGACGACCTGGCCGGCGCTCTTGACCCGACCGGCGGACCCGACCCGACCGGCAGCCCCGACCCGACCGGAAGCCCGCAGCGCTCCGACGGTCCCGCGGGCGCCGAGCCCGAGATCCGCCACGACGGCCCGGTGTTCAGCGGCGGCCGCACGGCCCGCGACTACCGCCCGCTGCTCGGCTGCGCCGCCGACCTGCCCGAGGGCACCGAGGTCGTCATCGCCACCGTGCCGGGCGGGCTGCCGCAGGGCGTGCCCGTGCCGGCCAACGTGCACGTGCGCACCGAGGTCGACCCCCCGGCGTTCCGCCGGGACCTGCGCCGCGCCTGCGTCGTCGTCGTCGCCCTCGAGCACCGGGACGACTGCGCGCCGGGGATCATGGTGCTGCTCGACGCGATGGCCCTGGGCAAGCTCACCGTGGTCACCGACACCCTCGGGGTCCGCGAGCACGTCGAGCAGGGCGTCACGGGGTTCGTCGTGCCGGCCGGGGACGCGGCGGCGCTGGGCGAGACGCTGCGCTGGTGCCTGGACCCCGCGCACGCCGCCGAGGCCGCGGACATCCGGGAGTCGGCGCGTGCGACGGCGCGGACGGCATACGCCCCGGAGGTGCACGTGGAGGCCCTGCTGGAGCAGGTGGGCCGGGCGCTCGAGCGCGCCGAGGCCCGTCGGGGTCAGTCCTCCCGCGCGGTGCCGAACACCTCGTCGTAGGCCGCGGCCACCACGGGGTCGGCGTACCGCTCGGCGTAGAGCGCGTGGGCGCCCTGCGCCTCGCGAGATCGGACGGCCGGGTCGACGAGTGCGGCCAGCGCCCGCGCCGCCTCGACGGCGTCGGGCACCACGGTCAGGCCCGGGCGGCTCTGTGTGGCGATCCCCTCCGCGGCCACCGGGGTGCTGACGACCGGGAGGCCGCGGGCGAGCCCGTCGAGCGTCTTGATCTTGATGCCGGAGCCGAAGCGCAAGGGGTTGACCAGGGCGCACATCCGCGACAGGGCCTCGTCCAGGTCGGGGACGAAGCCGTGCACGACGACCCGGTCGCCGTGCCGGGCAGCGTCGGCCAGCAGGGACTCGTCGGCGTCGCGGCCGATGACGTGCAGCCGGGCGTCGGGCTGGAGGGCGAGCAGCTCGTCCATGCCCTCGTGCAGGAACCACCCGAGGCCGTCGTGGTTGTGCGCGAGCGACAGCAGCCCGACGAAGGCGAACTCGGGACGGCCGTCCCACCGGTCCGGCTGGTGCGACGTCTCGTCGAGCCCGGGGATCGACGGGGGCACCGCCACCACCGCCGCGCCGGTCTCCGCGCGCAGGTGACGGGCCTCCTCGGCGTTGAGCAGCACGGAGGTGGGGTTGGCGCGGGCCGCCCGGCGCTCCGAGCGCGCGACCCGGCCACGCTCGAAGCGCAGCAGGGCCTCGCGGGTGAGGGGCGCGCGGGTGAGCCAGTGCAGGCGGCTGGGGACGTTGTGCGAGAACTGACCCAGCGGGTCGAAGTCCGTGTCGATCCGCTTGTCCCGCAGGACCTCGAGCATGCGGGTGTAGCGCACGCTGAACAGGTCGTCGAGGTAGAGCACCCGGCGCCCGCGGAACCGGCGGCCGGCCACGTGCTGCTCCATGCGGACGGTGTCGATGATCTCGAGGTCGGGGTCGAGGTCGACCAGCGTCTGCTGGACGGTGGCGGCGACCCGCGGGCTGCCGAGGAAGGCCTCCTGCAGGCTCTGCCGGCGCAGGAGCACGCCGCGCACGAGCCCCACCAGCTGGTCCGTGCGGCTCGGCCGGCCCATCTCGTGCACCTGGACGCCCTCGAACTCGGCGGTGCGCCGCAGTGGCGCGCCGACGTGCAGATAGTGGATGTCCTCGGCCGGCAGCCGGGAGCGCAGGTGCCGCAGGAACCCGGCGATCACCATGGCCTTGCCGCTGTCGGAGGGGTATGGCGCCACGGCGCTGACCACGGCGACGGAGGTCACGGGGCCGTCGTGGAGCGACTCCGTGGGCGGGGTGACGAGCTGGGCGTAGAGCGAGCGCAGGCGATCCACCCAGACCGTCGCCGCGAAGGTGGTGTCGTAGCGGGCGCGTCCGGCCCGGCCGCACGCCTCGCGGCGGTGCGGGTCACGGGTCAGCGCGGTGATGGCGTCGGCGAGGGCGGCGGGGTCACCGACCGGCACGAGGAGCCCCGCGTCGTCGCCCACGATGTCGGGGATGCCGCCGACCCGCGTCGCCACGACGGCCGTGCTGGTCGCGAGCGCCGAGATCAGTGAGGTAGGCAGGGCGTCCTCGTGGCTGGGGTGGACGACGAGGTCGGCCGCGTGCAGCAGGGCGTCCACGTCGGAGCGGAAGCCCAGGACCCGCACGCGGTCCCGCAGCAAGGGGTCGCGCTCGACCTCGGCGCGGACCTCGTCGAGCAGGGGACCGTCACCTGCGAGCGCGAGGACGAACGGCAGCTCCGCGGGGAGGAGGCGGACCGCGTCCAGCGCGACCGCGTGGCCCTTCTCGGGGCGCATGAGCGACACGGTCACGCCGAGGACGGTGTCGTCGTCGACGCCGAGCTCGCGGCGCACCGCCGACCCCGTGCCCGAGGGGGAGGGCTCGCGCACGCCGTTGGGCACGAGCACGACGGGGGTGGAGGAGCGGAAGGCCGAGTACCACTCGCGCTGCGCCTCCGACAGGGCCACGACGCGGTCGAACATCGTGGCGCGCGCGGCCACGGCGGCCCGCACCCGGGCGCGGTGGGCCGCGCCCTGGGGGTCGGCCTCGATGACGTGCAGGGTGGAGACGGCGGGCACGCCGACCAGCCGCGCGGCGAGGCCGCCCACGAGGTCGGCGTGCTTGAGGTGGGTGTGGATGACGTCGGCGCCCTCGCGGCGGACGATCGCGGCGACCCGGCGCACCGCCCGGAGGTCGTAGCGACCGGCGTGGAGCTGGTAGACCGTCGCCCCCGCCTCGGCGAGCCGGTGCGCCGCGCGGTCGTCCTCGGCGTCGGACAGGCCGACGACGACGATGCGCAGCCCGGCCTCGCGCGCGGTGCGGGCCAGCTCGACCAGGACGCTCTCGGCGCCACCGGCGCCGAGGGAGTGGATGACGTGGACGACGGTCATCGGTGCGCGTGCCGGGGTCATGGCTGCTCCGTAGGTCGATGGGGGTGCCGGGGGCGCTGAGGGTGGTCAGGGTGGTCAGGACGTCGCCGAGGACGCACCGCCGCCAGGATCGTCCGGGCGTGGGCGAGGGCCGCACCGAGGACCGCCCCGATCGTCATGGCGGCGGCCACCTCCGACCGGCCCGGGGTCTCGCGCCAGGTGGTGACGGTGCCCCAGCGGGTGCGAAAGAGGGTGTCGAGGCCGGCCCGTCGCACGGCCGCGTCCCCGGCGCTGGTGGCGTCGCGCGCGAGCCCCGCGGCCCGCTCTGGCGTCTCGGCCTCCGCGGACACGGAGACGAGGCCGGAGGCGGGGTCGCCCTGGGCGTCGACGGTGCGGCCGGAGGCGACCGACGTCAGGACGGCATAGGTCGGTGCGGTGACCTCGCGGGTGCGCAGGGACAGCAGGTAGGCGCTGGACGACTGCGGCTCGAGGTAGCCGACGACGCGGGCGTGGGCGGGCTGCGGCAGCGAGGTCACGACCAGCGCGGCGAGGGCGGCCCCGGCAGCGGCCAGGGGGACGGCATACGCCGGGGTGCGGTGCCGGGGCGGACGGGGCACCCGGTGGGCCCCGCGGGCCCGGGCCTGGGTGGCGAGGGCGGCGGCGAGCGCCACCACGAGATAGACGATGCGGGCGTAGGTGAGGTGCAGGAAGACGCTGGCGGCGCACCAGGCGAGCAGCCCGGCGACGCAGGCGGCAGCGTACGGCCGCAGGCGCGCGGCGTCCGCGGACGGCAGGGACGGGAGGGCGCGCAGCACCCAGCCCGCCTGCCACAGCGCCACGGCGAGGATCGACAGGAAGGCCAGCAGCCCGACGAGCCCGATCTCGGCCCACAGCCCGAGGTAGAGGTTGTGCGGGGCGACGATCCGCTCGAGGTGCAGGTCGGTCGCTGAGGCGTAGTCGGGGAAGCGCGCGAAGTAGCCGCCGGGACCGACCCCCGTCAGCGGGTTGTCCTGGATCATCTTGGTCGCGACGGTCTGGGTGGCGATGCGCTCGCGCACCGAGCCGTCGACCGCGGCGAGCTGGCCGGACTCGGCCACCCCCAGCATCGAGAGCAGCCGGCTCCCGACGCCGGGCAGGACGAGCAGCAGCGGCACCACGACCACGGCGCCGGCGGCGAGGACCCTGCGGTCCAGGCCGCACAGGAGGAGGTAGAGGCCGGCGCCCACCAGGGCGGCGAGCATGGTCCCGCGCGAGCCGGTGAGGTAGACGCCGACGAGCAGCGCGCCGAGGCAGCCGAGGGGCACGAGCGCGAGCAGCCGGCGCCCTCGCTGCAGGCACTCCTGGACCAGCGCCAGCGCGAACGGGAGGCCGAGGACCAGGAAGCGCCCCCAGAAGTTGGCGTCCGGCAGCGGACCGGCGTGCCGCTTGGTGACGACGCCCACCCCCTCGGCCGTCGTGACGGTCTCGAAGCCCCCGAAGGTCGCCGTGTTGCCGAGCACCCACTCGTTGAGGGCACCGAGCAGGCAGATCGCCGCCATGGGCAGGACCATCGCCGCGGCGACCAGCCACCAGCGCCGAAGGCCGCTCGCCAGCAGGCACACGACCACGACGAAGACCAGCTCCTTGAGCACCCCCAGCACCGCCGCCGAGCCCCAGTCCGGCTCGACGCCGGTCCGCAGGAAGGCCACGCCGTCGAGGTCGGCCAGCTGGCTGGACAGGGCCGTGGCCAGCACGTATGCCGAGACCGCGCCCACCGTGGCCCAGGGGACGGCCACGCGCTGGACGAGGCATCGCCCCACCACGACGAGCAGGCCGAGCGCGAGCAGGGCGAGGAACGGCGACACGGGCACCCGCCCCTCGAGCACCCCCGAGGCGCCGGAGAACTCGACGGCGACCATCCCCGCGAGCAGCAGCGTGGCGGCGGCGGACGACGGCAGCGCGGCTCGCGGCTGGTCGACGTCCGCGCTGCGGGAGCGCTCGAGGGTGGCGGGGGTCATGTCGTCTGTCGTCTGTCGGCTGTCGTCTGAGGTCTGTCTGTTCAGGTCTCGTCAGCCGGCCCGGCGACGGCTGAGCGTCGAGCCGGCGCCCGCGGCGAGGATGGCCGTGAGCAGGCCGGCCAGCAGGGCGACCACGAGCTTGAGCGGGGTGGACAGGCCACCCGACTCGGGGGTGGAGGGCTCGGTGCTGAGGGTGGTGACCGTGTAGGGCGCGAGCACCTTGCCGATCTCGGGGGTGGCCGACGCGACGACCCGCTCGAGCGCGGAGGTCACCTGGCCGGGGTCGCTGCCCGCGGCCCGGACCGTGACGACGGCGCTCGGCGCGACGTTGCCGGCCGTGACCTCGACCTTCGAGCCCTCGGGGAGCCACCGCTTCTGGGAGTAGACCTCGGCCGCGGTGGCGATGACCTGGCCCCGGCTCAGGCTGTCGAAGAGCGCGGCGCTGTCGTTGGCGCTGGCGACCTTCTGCGGCACGACGACGACGTCCATCGTCGAGGTGTAGGTGCCCGGGCGGGACAGGAGGAAGCCACCCACGACGAGGGCGGCGAGCAGGCCCGCGACGAGGGCGGGCAGCAGGCGGCCGAGCCCGCGGCTGCGGGTGGTGTCGGTGGTCATGCGTTCTCCTTGGGTTCCGTGCGGGACGGGTCGATGAGCTCGGCGTAGAGGTCGTGCAGGGCGCGGGTCCAGGTCTGCATGGAGAAGGTCTGCTCGGCGCGACGCCGCGCGGCCTCGCCGTAGGCCGCGCGGGCGCCGGGGTCGGACAACAGCCGGGACAGCTCGCGCGCGAGGGCGGGGACGTCGCCGACGGGGACCACCTGTCCGGTCTCGCCCTCGAGCACGACGTCGCGGGTGCCGCCGGCGTCGGTGGCCACCACGGGCAGGCCGCACGCGGCGGCCTCGACGAGCGAGGTGGGCAGCGCCTCGGTGAACGAGGCGGACACGACCCCGTCGACCCCGGCCAGCAGGTCGGGGACGTCCTCGCGCCGCCCCAGGAGGTGGACGCGCCGCTCGAGGCCGAGCTCGCGCACGCGCGCCTCGATCGCCGGTCGGTGCGTTCCCTCGCCCACGACGAGCAGGTGGGCGTCGGGGTGCTGCTCGACGACCCTGGCCCAGGCATCGACGAGCGGCACGTGCCCCTTGGGCTCGCGCAGGGCCGCCACGACCGCCCAGACGGGCGCGCCGTCGGGGACCGGGACGTCCTGGGGGAGCCGCCGCCGCGCCGTGGAGTAGCGGTCCACGTCGATGCCGTTGGGGATGCACCGCCAGCTGGCGGTGGCCGGTCCGTAGTGGCGGGCGTAGCCGTCATATGCTGCCTGGGAGACGAGGACGAGCCGCCCGAGGGTGGCCGGGACGAGGACCGACAGACCCTCCTTGACCCGGTCGGCGCGGGACCCGAGCTGCGGCACGAGGTGCAGGGTCGCGACGCAGGGGACCCCGGCGAGGCGGGCGGCCAGCGGCACGAGGGTCGCGGAGTAGCCCAGGTGGGCGTGGACGACGTCGGCGCTGCTGGCGCGCAGGGTCCGGGCCAGCCGGATGACGCCGATCGGGTCCAGCAGGCGCCGCACCCCGAGATAGGTGGGGGCGAGCCCGAGGGCCTGGAAGCGGTCGAGCATGGCGTCCTTGCCCTCGCGCCCACGCGGGCCGAGGCTGGCCACCGCGAGGTCCAGGTGGAGGTCCTGGCCGACAGGGGGGTCGGCGGACACGTGCCGGGCCAGCTCGACGACGAGGTTCTCCGCCCCGCCGAAGCTGAAGGAGTCGAGGACGTGCAGCACTCTCACGAGGCACCTCCGGGTCGTAGCAGGCGGGTGACGCGGGGCAGGGCCTGCCGATCCACGAGCGCGAGGGCACCGACGTAGACCAGGGCGCCCACCACCACCTCGAGGACGAGCAGGAGGAAGGGCTGCTGCAGCGGGACGAGCCGGTCGACGAGCGTGACGGCGCCCGCCATGACCAGCGCGCTCAGCGTGGCCGGGGCGACCGCCCGCAGCTGGGACGCGACGGGGATCCCGAGGACGCGGTCGGTGACGACGAAGCGCAGCAGGGTGAAGAGCACGTGGCATGCGAGGAAGGCCACGGCCACGGCGAGGGTGGAGCGTCCGGCGGCGACCCACAGGACGGGCGCGAAGACCGCGACCTGGGCGAGGGCCAGGGTGTTGAGCAGACCCGCGTGCCCGGTGGCCTTGTAGACCTCGCCGGAGTGGAAGCCCAGGGCGTAGACCGCGGAGTAGCAGCCGAGCACGACGAGGATCGGCTCGGACGGGGCGTACTGGTCGCCGAAGACCGTCTCGACGACGGGACCGGCCGCCGCGGCCAGGCCGAGCCCGGCGGGGACGGTGAGGGTCGCGACGGCGGCGATGGCCCGCAGGTAGTGCTCGCGCAGCGCCTCGCGGTCGTCCTGCAGCCGCGAGAACGAGCTGAAGAGCACCTGGCCGACGACCACGCACACCCCGATGACCACCAGCTCGGGCAGGCGGAAGGCCATCGTGTAGTAGCCGAGCTCGGTCTCGCCGAGGCGTCGACCGATGCTGAAGTAGTCGAGGTTGTCGATGATCAGGGCCAGCAGGGCGAGCAGCGACAGCGAGCCGCCGAAGCGCAGCAGCTCGCCCGCCACCGGGCGGTCCCAGCCGAGATGGCGGTCGGCCGGCTCGGTGAGGGGGGAGGCGGTGGGCTCCACGCCCGTCATACGGGCCTTGCGTGTCAGCCGGAGGTAGACCAGCCAGTAGAGGACGGCCATCGTGGCGGTGGCGGCGACCTGGCCCCAGACCAGGCTCCACGCCCCGGCCCCCGCGAGCGCCATGGAGATCGAGACGGCCGCCTTGACCAGCGCGCCGCCGAGCTCGGGCAGCGTGCGCTCCTTGAAGGCCAGGTGGCGGCGCAGCGCGGCGTCGGGGAAGACGGCGAGGCCCTGCAGCAGCATCGACACGGACAGGGCCTGGATGAGCGGGACGAGGGCGTCGTTGCCCAGCAGGGCGGCGAGCCAGGGCGCCGTGACGAGACAGAGCAGCCCGAAGCCCAGCGCCAGGACCAGCGTGAGCGCGGCGCCCGTGGGGGCGATGCGTCGCCACGACCCGGAGTGCTGCACGAGCGCGGTGCCGACGCCGAGGTCCTTGAGCCGGTCGAAGATGTTGATCGCGAGCAGCGCGAGGGCCACCAGGCCGAAGGCCTCCGGGGCCAGCAGACGGGCCAGGACGACGGTGGAGACGAAGGTGACGAGCTTGCTGCCGCCGTACTGCAGGACGTTCCAGACGGTGCTGGCGCCGACCCGACGGGCGGGCGTGGAGCGGGACTCCTCCTCGGGCGGCGGGTGGTGCTCGTCGGTGACGTGCTCGCTCATCGCGGGTCCGGGAGGCCGTCGAGCAGGGTCGCGGCCACGTCGTCCCACGAGGCGCCGCCGGCCAGGCCCGCCCGGCCGGCGTCGCCGAGCCGGGCCGCGAGGCCGGGGTCGCGCAGCAGGGTGACGATGCCGTCGGCGAGCCGGTCGGCGTCCGCGGGCGGGACGACGAGGCCGGTGCGCCCGTCCTGGACCACGGCCGGTATGTCGCCCACCGCCGTCGCGACCGCTGGCCGCGCGAAGGTGTGGGCGAGGTGCGCGACCCCGCTCTGGCTGGCCCGGCGATAGGGCAGGACCACCGCCCGCGCCCGCTCCAGGATCCCCGGGACGTCCTCGACCGCGACGTAGCCGTCGCGCAGCTCCACGCCGGGCAGGCCGGCGACGCGGCGGCGCAGGGCGTCCGCGTCGACGTCGGCGCTGATCGACCCGGCGATGGTGAAGGTCGCGTCGGGCACGTGCTCGCGCACCCGGGGCCAGACCTCGAGCACGTCGTCGAGGCCCTTGTAGCCGGTGACGGTGCCGAAGAACAGCAGGTGGGGGGCCGTGGAGGCGGCGCTCGATGGGGTGTCGGTGCGGAAGACGTCCTCGTCGCCGTGCGGGATCACGCGGACCGGGCCGGTCACCGGCCAGGTCTCGAGGACCACCCGGCGGGCGCTCTCGCCGAGGACGTAGACGACGTCGACGGTCGCGTAGGCGGCGCGCAGGGCCTGGTAGGTCGGGCCGCTGTCGTTGTAGAGGCCGTCGCGTCCGGGCTGCTCGACGAGCGGACGCGGCTCGTGCGCCACGATGCCGAGGGTGGCCCAGGGGGCGAGGCGCCGGGCCGCGACGACGCCCCAGCCGTCCACCGGGAAGCGCCACGCCGACCACAGGACCACGTCGGGCCGGGTGCGCCGGATCTCGAGCAGGAGGCGCACCCACGCGGCATGGTGCTGACCGGCCCGGACGACGCGGCGGGCCTTGCGCCACAGCTCGGGGGCGTCCGCCCCGGCGGTCGGGTGCCAGGTCGGCAGGATCGCCTCGACGGTGCAGCCCTGCTCGCGCGACGCGAGCTCGGGGGAGGGGCCGGTCACCACGCGCACGGACTGGCCGCGGCGGGCGAAGCCCTCGCCCAGCTGCACGGCGAACTGGAAGAGGCCACCGGCGGGCGGCAGCTCGACCAGCATGATGCGTCGACGGGCGGGCAGCGGCACGGGGGAGAACCTCCAACGGGGCGGGGCGGGGCGACAGGGATGGGGGCAGGGGCGCGGGCAGGACGAACGCCCGGTCCAGGGTAACGAGACGGCATCGGCGGCCACGCCCTAACGGCGAAACCGCCTGTGGACGACGCGACGCACCCCGGTGCCGACCTGGCCTACCGTCAGGTGGTCGCGCCAGGTGAGCCGGTCGTCGTGACGGTGCGACGCTGCGACGGTGCGACGAGGACGTCCGTGAGGAGGAACGCATGCAGGGGAGCGGGACCGTGCTCGTGGCCGTCCTGGGTCTGCTCGTGGGGCACCGCCTGGACGCGTGGCTGCGGGCGGGGACCTATCGCCGAGACAGGGACCTGGTGCGGCGGCCCCGGGCCTCACGCTGGGTGCGGCCCGCGTCCGTCGCGCTCCCGGCTCTCGCCTGGTGGCAGCTCTGCGCCCACGACCGGGCCCCGCTCGCGGTCGTCGTGGTGCCCCTCGCCTGGCTCATGGTGGCGCTGGCGGCGATCGACCTGGACGTCCACCGGCTGCCCGACGCGCTGCAGCTGCCGCTCTATCCCGTCCTGGCCGTCGCGCTGACGGCTGTCGCCGCGGTCACCCGAGACGGCGGCGAGGCGCTGCTGCGGTCCGCGGTGGCGGTCGTCGTCGTCCTCCTGGTGGGTGGGTTGCTGTGGCTGACCGCGCCGCGCCAGGGGCTGGGCCTCGGGGACGTCAAGCTCGCCGGCCTGCTGGCGGCGGTCCTGGCTCAGCTCGGCTGGTCGCAGGTCCTGCTGGGCCTGTGGGCGGGCTTCGCGCTGGGTGGGGTGGTGGCGGCGGCGCTGCTGGTGACGCGTCGGGCGGGCCGCCGGGACCACCTGGCCCTCGGTCCACCGCTCATGCTCGGCGCGCTGCTGGCCGTCCTCGCCGGGTGACGCCGGCACCGTAGAATCCGGGCCATGACCCTCGCACTCCTCGTCCTGCACTACCTCACGCTCGCGCTGCTCGTCTTCGGCTACGTCCAGAGCATCGAGCCCGGCGCCGCCACCAAGCTCATGGCGTGGGGCGCTCGGCTGCAGCTCCTGTCCGGCCTGGCGCTCGTCGTCCTCGAGGAGATGGAGGGCAACGCGCCCCACATGTTCATCGGCATCAAGCTGCTGGTCATGCTCGGTGTCGTGGCGCTGACCGAGATCTCGCACGCCCGTGGCCGCCGCGGGGAGGCCAAGCCCGCCCTGCTGCACGCCGCGGCTGCTCTCGTGGTGGTCAACCTGATCGTGGCCTACACCCTGCCCCACTGATCGCAGCCCCTGCTCTTGGCTGCCTGGACCGTATGCCGACGGCCCGGCCTCCTCGCGGTGACCCCGCTGGAGGCCGGGCCGTCCGTCATACCGGCGCTCGGTGCTCTGCCGGTCTGACCTTGACGTCGGCTCAGCCCTGGGCCTCCACGGCGGCCACGGCCTCCGGATGGTGCTCGGAGAAGTGGTCGACGGCGCGGCGCACGCGACGACCGAGGAGCGTCGAGGCGAGCAGCCCTCCGACCAGGAAGGCGGCGAGCCCTGCCCACGCAAAGGTCTTGAGCCAGTGCTCGGCGACGGTGCCGAGGAGGTAGACGCCGTAGGTCGTGCCGAACGCCCAGAGGATGCCGCCGAGAGCGTTGGCGGGCAGGAACCGGTGGTAGGGCAGCCGCAGGACGCCGGACAGCGGACCGGCGAAGATCCGCAGGAGCGCCACGAAGCGGCCGAAGAACACGGCCCACATGCCGTGCCGGGCGAAGACGGCTTCGGCATAGGCGATCTCCTTGGCGCCGAAGTGGCGCGGGAACCGTCGCCGCAACCAGACGAGCAGCCGCTGGCCGAAGTGGTGACCAATGCCGTAGCCGATCGAGTCGCCCATGATCGCGCCCGCGGAGCCGGCGACGGCCACCCACAGCGGGCTGACGTCGAGCTCGTGGTGGGCCGACAGCAGCGCGGCCGCGACGAGCGTGACCTCACCGGGCAGGGGGACGCCCATGGACTCCAATGAGATGACGAGCGCGACGACGAGGTAGACCGCGAGCGGTGGGATCGACAGGAGGAGCTGGTCGACGGTCACGCGCGCTGCTCGGCGCGCCGGGCGACCCTGGCGAGGGCGTCACCGTGGAGTCGTTGCGTCCGCCACTCCTCGAGCGGCTCAGCGCCGAGGGAGCGGTAGAACCGGATGGCGGGGGCGTTCCAGTCCAGGACGGTCCACTCGACCCGGGTGTAGCCCCGCTCCACGGCCCGCGCGGCGAGGCCCTCCAGGAGCATCCGCCCGAGACCGGCTCCGCGGTGCTCCGGCTCGACGAAGAGGTCCTCGAGCCAGATGCCGTGCTGCCCCGTCCAGGTCGAGAAGGTCAGGAACCACACGGCCATGCCGACGACCTCGCCGTCGACCTCGGCCACGTCGGCGCAGACGGCGGCGTCACCGTCCTCGGGGAAGAGGGCGTCCCTCAGGTCCTGCGGCGTGGCGGTGACGGCGTGGCTCTGCCGCTCGTAGGCCGCGAGGTCGCGGACGAGGCGGTGCAGGGCGGGGACGTCGTCGACGGTGGCGGGCCGGATGGTGGGTGGGGTGGCCGCGGAGGGTGCGGCGGGGGTCGTGGGCCGGGCGGCCGCGGGCTCGATGTCGGTCACGGGACCAGCAGGACCTTGCCGGAGGTGCGCCGGCCCTCGAGGGCGTCGTAGGCAGCGCGGGCGTCGGTGAGCGGGTGCCGGGAGTCGATGGCGATGTCGAGGGAGCCGTCCGCGATCAGGTCGAGGACCTCGCCCGACCGGGCGAGCAGCTCGTCCCTGCCGGCGATGTAGTGGGCGAGGGTGGGGCGGGTGAGGTAGAGCGAGCCACCCTGGTTGAGCCGCTGCGGGTCGAGCGGGGGGACCGGACCGCTGGCGGCGCCGAAGAGCACGAGCACGCCCCGGGGGCGCAGGCTCGCCATGGACGCGTCGAAGGTCGCCTGACCGACGCCGTCGTAGGCCACGTCGACACCACGCCCGGCCGCCTCCTTGACGGCGCTCGCGAGGCTGTCGGCTGTGTCGTGCTCGCGGTAGTTGATGACGTGGTCGGCGCCGCGGTCGCGGGCGATGGCGAGCTTGTCCTCGCTGCCGGCGGTCGCGACGACCGTCGCGCCCTTGGCCTTGAGCAGCTGGACGAGCAGCTGACCGACGCCGCCCGCCGCCGCGTGGACCAGCGCCACCGTCTCGGCGGTGCAGGGGTAGGTGTCGTTGACCAGGAAGTGAGCCGTCATCGCCTGCAGCATCGCGGCGGCGGCCACGTCGAGCTCGACGCCGTCGGGCACCGGCACGAGGTTGGCGGCGGGGACGGTGGCGACGGAGGCGGCGCTGCCGAGCTGCATGGCCCAGGCGACGCGGTCGCCGGGCGCGACCTCGGTGACGCCCTCGCCGACGGACTCGACGGTGCCCGCGCCCTCCATGCCGAGCACGAACGGCGTCTCGACGGGATAGACCCCGCCGCGCTGGTAGGTGTCGATGAAGTTGACCCCGCTGGCCGCGACCGTGACGCGGGCCTGGCCGGGACCGGGGTCGGGGACCTCGCGCTCCTCGACGCGGAGCACGCCGGAGTCACCGTGCTCGGGGACGATCAGGGCTGAGGCGGTCAGGCTCGTCATGGCCAAACCCTACCGGGGGCAGGTGCATCGACCGGCCTTCGTCCCCCAGCCTGATGGACCTACCTCAGGTAGTCACATTCGCCGGGGTTCGCACG
>NZ_DKGR01000067.1:0-17106 GCF_002453335.1 Arsenicicoccus sp. UBA6765 | reverse complement strand
TCTCAGCGCGCCCCGACGGGTCACTTTCGGGCGGGTGCAGGCGCCGGGTGGGGGGTCCGCGCCCCGGCGGGTCACTTCCGGTCGGGTGCAGGTGGCGGTTGAGGAGCTCGCCGCCCCGACGTGTCACTTCCGGTCGGGTGGCGTGCGGGTTGATCCTCCACCGCGACCCGACGGGACACTTCCCGGCGGGTGCATGTGGCGGATGGGTAGCTCGCCGCCCCGACGGGTCACTTCCGGTCGGGGCCGGGGAGGTCGTCGCGCTGGCGGGCCAGATAGGTGCGCTCGGCCCGGTTGTCGGTCAGCGCGAGCGCCCGGTCGTATGCCGCCCGCGCGTCACCCTCACGCCCGAGCCGGCGCAGCAGGTCCGCGCGGGTCGCGTGCATCGCGTGGTAGCCGTCGAGAACCCCGGCCACCTCGTCCACCTCGGCGAGGCCCCGGGCTGCGCCATACAGCTCGGCGACGGCGACCGCCCGGTTGAGCCGCACGATCGGCGACGGGTCCACCAGCACCAGCCGGTCGTAGACCGTGACGACCTGCCCCCAGTCCGTCTCGCGTGCCGAGCGCGCATGCGTGTGAACGGCATTGATCGCGGCGAGCAACTGATAGCGACCCGGCGGATCGCCGCCCGAGGCCACCGCGTCGACGCACTCGTGCACGAGCACGTGCCCTTCGCGGATCAGCGCGCGGTCCCAGCGGCCGCGGTCCTGCTCCGCCAGCGTCACCAGCGCCCCGGTCGGCGAAAGCCGCGCCGACCGGCGGGCATCGGTCAGGAGCATGAGGGCGAGCAGGCCGGTGACCTCGCCGTCGTCGGGGAGCAGCGTGTGCCGCAGCCGCCCGAGCCGGATCGCCTCGTCGGTGAGGTCGGCGCGCAGGGCCTGGTCGCCATACGAGGCGAGGTAGCCCTCGTTGAAGATCAGGAAGACCACCGCCAGCACCCCGGCCAGCCGCTCGCGGACGTCGCCCTCCGACGGCACGCGATAGGGGAGGTGCGCGGCCTTGATCTTGGCCTTGGCACGGGTGATCCGCTGCGCCATCGTCGCCTCCTGCACGAGGAACGCGCGGGCGATCTCGGCGACGGTGAGCCCGCCGATCAGCCTCAGCGTCAAGGCAACTCGTGCTTCCGTGGCGAGCGCGGGGTGGCAGCAGGTGAAGACCAGCCGCAGCCGGTCGTCCTCCACCGCCCCGGTGGTGACGGGCGGGCTGTCGTCGACCAGCCGGTATGCCGCCTCCTGCTTCACGTCGCGGCGGGACTCGCGTCGCAGCCGGTCGATGGCTCGGCGCGTGGCGGTGGTGGTGAGCCAGCCGCCGGGGTTGGGCGGTATGCCGTCCCGGGGCCACCGCTCGACCGCCGCGACCCAGGCGTCGGCCGCCGCCTCCTCGGCGAGGTCGAGGTCACCGAAGCGGCGTGCGAGCGAGGCGACGACCCGCGCCCACTCCTCGCGGTGGGTGCGGGCGATCGCCTCGTCGACGGGGGATACCGTCACCCGTCGAGCATCTCCTGCACGGACTCCTCGGTCTGGAAGGGGCGGACCTCGACCTTGCCGCGGCAGGCCTTGGACCCCTCGGCGGCGAGGGCGAGCGCCTCGTCGAGGTCACGCGCCTCGATCACCCAGAAGCCGCCGAGGTGCTCCTTGGCCTCCAGGTAGGGGCCGTCGGTGAGGACGGGCTGGTCGCCCTGACCGTCGACGGTGGTGGCGCTGGCGACCGGCTCCAGCCCGTCGGCGAAGACGAAGTGGCCGTCGCGCTGCAGCTTGTCGTTGAAGGCGCCGGTCTCGGCGAAGGCCTCGAGCATCGCCTCCTTGGTCGGGAAGTGGCCGGGGTCGCCGGGCTTGCCGCGCTCGGCGGGGCCGTAGACGGACAGCAGGTATCTGGGCATGTCATTCGTCCGTGTGGGTGGGGACTGCTGGGCCGGCCTGCGGCGGAGCCGGGAACCGGTGAACCTCCTGCGGCCAGTCGAGCGCGACGGCGAGACGTCCCGCCCAGTAGCGGGCGGCCTCGTCGTCAGCGACCTCCACGATGGTGAAACCGCCGAGGTGCTCCTTGGTCTCGGCATACGGCCCGTCGGTGTAGACGGGCGCGCCGTCCTGCGCCGTGACGCTGCACAGCACGGTGGAGGCGTCGAGCCCGCCGTCGCCGAAGACGAAGACGCCCTCGGCCTGCATCTCAGCGATCACGCGGTTCCCCGCGACGCTCTTGGCCAGCAGCTGCTCGTGGGTGTGCGGGGACACCCACTCGTCGTTGAACGAGATCAGGTATGACGGCACGGTCGCTTCCTCTCCTGGTCGCGGCGAGCGCCGGGTGACGTCTCGCCGACGGCGACCCTCGGTCACCGCCTGTCCCTTCTACGAAGGACTGCCCTCCAGAACGACACCTTGGTGGCATCCTGTCGCCATGTCCATGCCTCGACCATCCGTGGTGGCGTACTACACCCTGGCGGTGATCCACCTGGGGTGCGTGCGGGCGTGGATCTCCGCCTTCGACCCGACCGAGGACCTGTCCGGCGAGCTGATCAGCGGGATGATCCTCGGTCTCGGGATCTGCGTTCTCAGTCCCTTGCTGGCCAGGCGGATCGTCGGCAAGCCGTCGACCGGCTACGACCTGCTCTCCGACGAGGACAAGGCGGTGGTCGACGAGGCGCTGGCGGCCGGGGAGCAGCGTGGGCGGGTGACCCTGCGCGCCATCGAGCGCGAACGGGCACGCGAGCGGCTCGGCGACAACCCACGGTTCCGCTCGATGCTCTGGTGGATCGCTGCGATCCTGGCCGTGCCGTATGTCGTGATGCCCTTCACCGCCACCCGACCGGCCTGGCTCGTCGCGGTCACGATCATCACGACCGTGTGCATCCTGCTGTTCGCGTTTCTGAGGCGGAAGCGGGTCACCCCTGACCTCCCCGAGGACGAGCGCCGGCGACTGAGGGCCGTCGCGAAGGCCCGCCCCTGAACGAGAACCCGGTCGCCTGCCTCGTCGGCGTCGTCGGCGTCGTCGCCGTCGTCGCCGTGCTTCAGGCGTCAGGCGTCAGCGTCGGCGCGTAGCCCGCGCGCGACGGGGTCGGCGAGCAGGTAGAGGCCGAGCACGAGGACGGGGACGGCGGCCAGCGCGAAGCCCCACGCGATGGAGCGGTGGAGCGCTGCGCCGAGGACCGCGATCGAGAGGGGTTCGAGCACGACCCGCGGCAGGCCGAGCAGCGCGCTGATCCGCCCCAGGAGGTGCTTGGGGGTGCGCGTCTGGATGAAGGTCGGCAGGGCCACGTCGGAGCTGTAGGCCACGCCGATGCCCAGCGGGACGAGGATCGCGGCGGCCACCCAGGCGGAGGGGGTGTGCCCGAGCAGCGCGAAGGCGGACCCCTCGGCGAGGGTCATGCCGATGATGAGCAGACCCCACCGGTCCGGCAGGCCGGTCACCGCAGCAGCGGCCGTGCCGATGAGCTGGCCTGCGCCCCAGGCGGACACGAGCACGCTGAGCGCCCAGGGGGACGACGTCCAGGAGGCTGCGAGGGTCGGCAGCCCCACGGCGAAGAGGCCGCTGTAGGACAGGGTGGCAGCAGCGACGATGAGCAGGACCAGGCGCGTCTCGTGACTGCGCCAGGCGTGCGCGAGCCCGACCCTGATGTCGGCGAGGATGCCGGCGCCGGCCTCTCCCTCGACGTGGGCGCCGCGGGGCACGCTGCGCACCGTGCACGCCGCTACGGCGAAGGTGAGCGCGTTGGCGGTGATGGCCGCACCTGCTCCACCCAGCACGATGAGGCCGGCCCCGATCACCGGGCCGAGGAGGTAGGACACCTGCTCGAGGAACCCCTGGGCGGCGTTGCCGCGGGCGTAGGCCGCCTCGGGCAGCAGGTGGGGCAGCACCGACTCGGACGCCGGGGTGAACATCGCCGCCGTGATGCCGGTGACCACGGCCACGACATACAGGTGCCACATCTGCACGGAGCCGCTGATCACGAGGGCGGCGAGGACCGCCATGGTCACGGCGCGGACGACGTGCGCGGCGAGCATGACGCGACGCGCGCTCATCCGGTCGGTGATGGCGCCGCCGAGGAGCAGCAGCAGACCGCGCGGTACCGCCTGGGCCAGCATCACGCCCGCGAGCGCCGCGACGGATCCGGTCTCGTGCAGGACCATCCAGGCCAGGGCGATGTCGAAGGCCGAGTCGCCGAGCATCGACAAGCCCTCGCCCGCCACCACCGTGACGAACCGGGGGTGCGCGCGCAGGCCCGGACGGCTCGAAGCGGCGGCAGGCACCCGTCCAGTCAACCCCACGTGCGGGTTGCGCCATACCGGGTTTGTCGCGTCGGGCCGATGGGCGCGCAGCCGACCCGGCGGGTCACGTCGCGCGGGCAGACGAGATCGTATGGCGCCGCTGGTCACTGCGGGTCGTCGTGGACGTCGGTGAGGTCAGCCTGGAGCGCCGGGCTGATGGCCAGAAGCGCCCTCACGGGTCACATTGAACGATCCAAAGATGCGCTTCGCGACGAAAGGTGACCCGTCGGGTCGACCGTGGCACGCCAGACCGGCTCGCGTCAGTCGTCGCCGGCGTGGGCGCGCAGGTAGCGACCGAAGTGGGGCACGGTGAACGCGATGCGCCCGCGCTCCCCCGAGTAGATGAGGCCCTTCTTCATCAGCGCGTCGCGTGCGGGCGACAGGGACTGGGGCTTGCGGCCGAGCAGGGTCGCGACGGCCGAGGTGGCCACGGACTCGGTCTCGTCCAGGGGGTTGCCGGCGTCGCGCTCGGCGAGGGCTACGTCCGCCATGGCGCGCAGGTACTCCCGCTCGGCCGGCGTCGCCCGCTCGTAGCGTGACCCGAAGAAGCCGACGGCCAGCTCCTCCTCGGCCTCCGGCGCCGCGACCTTCACGTCGTCCACGGTGATGGGGGTGGCGGGCGCCGCGTCCCACGCCACCTGGCCGTACGCCTGGATGAAGTATGGGTAGCCGCCGGTCACGGCATACATCTCGGCCAGCGCCTCGTCGGTGAACTCGGCGTCCTCGTCGCGGGCCGGCGACTGCAGCGCCTGGTCGGCGGCCGCCCGCGACAACCGGTCGATGCGGTTGTAGCGGAACAGCCTCTCGCTGTAGGACTTCGACGCCGAGAGCACCGCCGGCAGGTGCGGCAACCCGGCGCCCACGACGATCAGCGGCGAGCCCTGCTGGGAGAGCTCGTGGCAGGCCGCGCACAGCGCCGACACGTCCTCGGCGTGCAGGTCCTGCATCTCGTCGATGTAGATCGCGATCCCCCG
Source organism: Arsenicicoccus sp. UBA6765 (assembly GCF_002453335.1). Classification (NCBI taxonomy): domain Bacteria; kingdom Bacillati; phylum Actinomycetota; class Actinomycetes; order Micrococcales; family Intrasporangiaceae; genus Arsenicicoccus; species Arsenicicoccus sp. UBA6765. The sequence goes on along the minus strand of NZ_DKGR01000067.1, from coordinate 11,873 downwards.
CCCCACGTCGGCCGCGAGCCCCGCGCAGTCCGAGAACAGCTCGACCAGGTCGATCTCGATGTCCCCCGAATCCGCGCGCCCCGCAACGGCGGGCACCTCGATGCCGGGGTTCCAGCGGTCGCGGATCTTGGCCTTGGGGTCGACGTCGCGCTGCGCGAACGCCTTGATCACGCCGAGCACCTGGTCGACGTCGTCGCCCTGCGGGTGGCCGAGCTCACGGACGGCCGTGTGCAGGGCGGAGGCGAGCGGGCGGCGCAGGCGCTGGTCGGGCCGCGCCTCGAGCTTGCCCGTCCCCCAGTGAGCCCGGACCGCCGCCGAGCGAAGGGCATTGAGCAGCACCGTCTTTCCGACGCCCCGCAGGCCGGTCAGCACGATCGACCGCTCGGGCCTCCCCCGCGCCACGCGCTCCAGCACGATGTCGAAGGCCTTGAGCTGCTCGTCGCGCCCCGCCAGCTCGGGCGGTCGCTGGCCGGCACCAGGGGCATAGGGGTTCTTGATCGGGTCCACGCTCGCACCCTATGCGGCCATCTAGCGGCGACCCGAGATCTCGGCATACAGCACCAGCGTGTCGCGGCCCGGCGGCGATCGTCTCGTATGCCGGAGCCTACTTCTGGGCCTAGATACCGCCATACGGCCTGATCAACGGCACGACGACGCGCCCCGACCGACCCACGGGTCGTCGAGCAACCTCCCAGCCTGGTCCCGAAAAGGTAGGTTCGAGGCATGGCTCTCGCACGCTACGTGGACCTCACCATCGACGCCGCCGACACGGCAACGCTGGCGATGTTCTGGTCCCGCGCGCTGGGCCTGCGGATGGAGGGCGATGACGAGAACGGCTTCCGGCTCGTCGGCGACGACGAGACCGACACGGTCTGGATCCGCCCCCGCCGGGCCCCCCGCCAAGAGCGACGACGCGTTCACCTCGACATCTACGCCGCCAACACCGACGACCTCGTCGCCGCAGGCGGCACCCTCGTCGACCAGGGCAGCTATCCCTGGGACCTCGCTCTGGACCCCGAGCAGCGCGAGCTCGGCGTCATCGTCCGCCCCAGCGACAAGCGCCGCATGTACCAAGTCGTCGTCGACTCCCCTGACCCCGAGGCGAACGCCGCCTGGTGGGGGCGCGTCCTCGACACCAAGGTGCACCAGGTCCCCGAGGACCCTGATGCCGCCTTCATCGAGCCGGTGCCGGGCGCGCCGTTCGAGTCCATCGTCTTCGCCCGCGAGACCGAGCCCAAGACGGTCTTCAACTCCATGCGCTTCGCGGTGTCCGCGCAGACACCCGACGTGCTGCTCCTCCTCGGCGCCTCGATGTGCGAGGAGGAGTGCCCCGATCCACGACGGACGTACCTCCGCGATCCGTTCGGCAACGAATTCACCTGGGTGGCACCATGACTCTGCAGACCGGCACGCACCAGTTCACCGGCCGGATCCTCGGCCTCGGCTTCGACGAGGGCACTCGCATCGTCGTCGGGCGCTGGACCCGATCGCCCTACGGCGACTTCACCGACGTGATGGTCGAGCGCCGTGACGGACACCGCATCCTCCTCGCCCCCACGCAGGAGATCGCCGACACGGTGGCCGCGCTCTACACCTTCGACGAGGTGCAGGTCGTGCCCGTCGAGGCGACGACGCGCGGCCGCGTGCTCACCCTCACGGCCGGCCCGCTCGGGCTGTCCGCGACGATCGGCGAGCGCACCGCGATCGGCAAGGCGCTGAGCATGGTGCCGAGCGCCCTCAGCAGCCGCGCCTGGTGGGCCCGCGTCACCGACCCCATCGCGCAGGCCCTGCTGCGCGGGGTCAGCACCCGCGGCACCACCGCCAACGGCCTGCCTGCCACGTATGGCGCCACCGACGTCCACGCCGTCACGGACGCCACCGCCACGTGGGACGGATCCGACCTGGGCGCGCTCGTGCCCGTCTCGCCGCCGGTGCGCTTCGGCTTCGGGTCGACGCCGCCCGAGCCCAGCCTCACCGCCCTGACCACGACCATCGAGGTGCCCGAGCCCGACCCGCTCACCGGCGTCATCGACTGCTGGGGCGTGGGGCCGTTGCGCGACAAGCAGGCCCGCGAGCAGGACGAGGCGGCCGAGGTCTCGCAGGAGGCGCGGGCGGCCCGGGCCGAGGGCGCTGACGGGCTGCTGCCCACGCCGCTCAGCGACGCCAAGCGCGAGGGCGAGCTCCCCCGCTGACCTACCTCAGGTCGTCACATCCACCCGGCTTCGCACCGCAGGTCGATGCGACGACGCCAGGCTGATGTGACCAACCCGGGCTGATCCCGCGGTCGTATGACGATGACGCCCGCTAGCGCTGTATAGGGACTGCGCTAGCGGGCGTCATACGGCGTCATCGTCCACTGGTCACATGACGTCAGGGTCGCCGCCCTGCTCGGTGACCAGGGCGCGGCCCGCGGCCTTCCAACCGAGCATGCCGTCGGTGAGATTGGCTGCGTCCCAACCGTTCTGGTTGAGCCAAGCGGTTGCGCGCGAGGCCCGGCCGCCGCCCCGGCAGGTCACGGGGAGCACGTCGACCTCGGGCAGCTCGCCCCGGCGCTCGGCCAGCTGGTCGAGCGGGATGTGCATGGCGCCCGGCGCGTGGCCGAGGTCCCACTCGTCCTGGTTGCGGACATCGAGGATGACGGCGTCGTCCTCGAGCTCGTCACGGCTGATCTGGGGCACGTCGGGCTGGGCGTCTGCGGGGATCGTCATGGCTCAACCCTGCCATCGCCCCCGCCCCGCCCGCCATACGTCGCCCGCGTCCGCGCTCGCAGCGCTGACCCCGCACGCTCAGACACCCCCAACCGTGCATCCCTCGCGCTCGCAGCGCTGACCCCGCACGCTCAGGCACCCCAACCGTGCATTGTCAGCGCTCGCAGCGCTGACCTGCACGGGTCCCGACGCGCGATGTGAGCTCGGAGCTCACAAAGGTCCGAAAAGGTCGGCTCCGCTCGGCGGTTCGTGCGCTGGCAGCTCACAAACGCCGATGGAGGCGACCCCGGACGACACGAAGTGAGCCGCGAGCTCACGAACGGTCGCCAGCGCGGCGAATCCCGGCCCGTGGACGGCACAAAGTGAGCCCCGAGCTCACCAACGGTCGGCTAGACGAGCTCGAGGTCGACCTGGACGGAGTCGCCGGCGCCCAGCCCCGACTCCTCGCGCCGCGCCTTGGAGAAGGTGATCAGGCTGCGACCACCCCGGCTCGCCACGGTGGTGTCGAAGGTGTAGCTGCCGTTCAACGTGACCCTGACCTTGGGCCGCTTGCTCTCTCCCAGGACGCTGAGGACGTCGGGCGGCACCTCGATGCCCGTGTTGTTGCCGCCCATGGGCAGGATGATCTCGGTGGTGTAGGTCGTGGCCAGGGCTACTTCAGGAACTTCGAGGTGCGGCGGTCGGCGAGTGGCTTGCCGCCGGTCTGGCAGGTGGCGCAGTACTGCAGCGAGGAGTCGGCGAAGGACACCTCACGCACGGTGTCGCCGCACTCGGGGCAGGGCTCGCCGGTGCGACCGTGCACGCGCATCCCCGCACGCTTGGCGTCCTTGAGCTCGTCCGCGGGCTTGCCGGACGCGGCGACCACGGCTGCCGCCAGGGTCTCGCGCAGCGCCTCGTAGAGCGTGGCGACCTGGTCGGCGTCCAGCCCGGCAGCCTTGGCGAACGGCGACAGGCGCGCGACGTGCAGGATCTCGTCGCTGTAGGCGTTGCCGATCCCCGCGATGACGGACTGGTCGCGCAGGACGCCCTTGATCTGGGCGTTGCGGGCGCCGAGCAGCGCGGCGAAGGCGTCGAGGGTGAACGCGTCGGCGAGCGGGTCGGGCCCGAGCCGCGCGATCCCGGGCACCTCGGGCGGGTCGGCCACGATGTATGCCGCCAGGCTCTTGCGGGTCCCCGCCTCGGTCAGGTCGAAGCCGCCACCGGACGCCAGGCGGACCCGCACGGCGACAGGAGACTTGTTGGGGCGCAGCGCGGTACGCGGCATCTCGTCATACCAGCGAAGCCAGCCGGCCTTGGCGAGGTGAAAGATAAGGTGCAGCCCGTCGCAGTCGATGTCGACGAACTTGCCGTGCCGCCCGACCCCGGAGACCACCAGGCCGTCGAAGGCCTGCGGGGCGGGGGCGTAGGTCTTGAGCACGGAGAACGATCCGAGCTCGACGGCGGTGATGGCGTCGTCGACGATCCGCTCGGTCAGGAAGTCGACGAGCGCCTGGACCTCGGGCAGCTCCGGCATGGGCTCATCCTGCCCCACCCTCGCCGGACCGACAACGGGTCCGGCGAGGGGCCCACACCAGGTCCGGCGGGTCCAGCAGGGGCTCCGGCCAGAGCGAGAGGCAGGCGTCAGAGCGGGTTCTGGTCGTCCCGGCCGGGCTGCGCGGCGACCGCCTCGGCGTGGGCGGCCGACTCTTCGACCTCGGGGTGGTGGTGCGCCCCGGCGTCGCCCGCGTGGAACGCCGACCGCAGCCGCTGGGCGAGGCCGTAGCCGTCGGGCGCGCGGTAGACGGGGGTGGTCGCGTTGATCCGCTCGATCGGCTGCAGCTCCTCGTTGGAGACGGGGATACCGTGCGACAGAACCTGCTCGGCGGGGGTCAGCTCGCGGATCGCGATGAGCTCCACCACGTCGGGGTGGTCCTCGGCGAAGTCGGAGTAGAGCTTGGGGTCGTGCTGGCCGTCGTCGCCCACGAGCAGCCAGTGGATGTCCGGGAAGTCCTGCCACAGCCGGCGCAGGTTGGCGCGCTTGTGCTCCTGCCCGGACCGGAACCACCCGGTGTTGGTGGGGCCCCAGTCGGTGAGCAGAAGCGGCCCGAGCGGGAACCCGTGCCGGGAGAGGAACTGCGTGAGCGTCTGGAAGGTGTTCCACGCGCCGGTGGACAGATAGATCACGGGGGCGCCGGGATAGCGCTCCTGCAGCTCGCGGTAGAGCGGCGCCATGCCGGGCACCGCGCGGCGGGTGCTGGAGTGGACGACGAAGGTGTTCCACGCGGCGATCATGGCGCGCGGCAGCATCGTGGAGATGACGGTGTCATCGATGTCGGAGACGATGCCGTACTTCGTCTCCGGGCCGATGATCAGGACGGGGGCGTCGGCGGGGTCCGAGTCGGGCGACTCGATGGTGGCGGTGTGCCAGCCGGCGTCGAGCCCGGGCTGCTCGACCCACACGTCGACGTAGCCGCCGCGGTCCGTGCGCGCCTCGACCGCCTTGTCCCCCAACCGGATCGTGACGGGGGCGTTGGCGGCGGGCGGCGGCGTCGCGAACGACCGCCAGCCGCGGTCGCGCTCCTCGCCGCGCAGGGCGCGCACCGCGTCGTCACGGTGCGGGCTCGCCTGCGTGGACTCGTCGCCGGGGCGTGCCATCTTGATGCGGCCGAGCACACGCACGCGCTCGGGGGTGCCGTAGCCGGTGTGTCCGATCGCCTGCGTGCGCCAGCCGCGCTCGTGCAGGAGCGAGGTGATGCGGCGGTGCCAGGCGTCCTCGATCAGTGACGCGGTGTGGGGTCGTGAAGCCATGGTGCAGACCTTATGGGGCGGTGCGCCTCGGCGGGGGTGATGCGGCGAACCTCGCCCGAATCACTGTCGGGCGCCGCCGAGCCCGAGCAGCGCCGCGATCCCCAGGGCACTGCGCGGGTCGTAGGCCACGCGCCACAGCCCGCCGTGCGCCGCCGCCCGGGCCTCGGCCTGCCACGGCAGCAGCAGGTCCCTCGGGCCCCTCGGGTCGGTCGCGTCGCCGGCGCCGACCCCACCCCGGGTCGCCTCTCCCCGGCGCAGGTCGTCGACCAGCAGTGCGGCCATGAGCGTGTTGCTCGTCGCCGGCTCGAAGACCTCGATGCCGAAGAAGTGGGCGCCGGCATACGCCGCGGCCAGGGCGCGGTTCTTGGTGACCGAGCGGGTGCGCGTGGGAGGGGCGACGTTCATCGAGACGACGTGCCCGTCGTCGGCGGCGACGGACGCGCGCCAACGGTGCACGCGCTTGGCGAGCAGGTAGTTGGGGCCCTGCTGCTCGACGATGCTGTCGGAGATCGCGAGCTGCTCGCCGGGGGCGTACTGGCGGCGCAGCAGCCGGCCGCCGCTGCCGACGCGCAGCGGGGTCCGGACGAGGCGTCCGAGCGAGCGTTCGCCGTAGTTGCGGGTCGCCTGGGCCACCGCGTCCGCCGGCACCACGAAGGAATCGGTCGGCGTCGCGAGAAAGCCCAGCGCCAGGTCGTCGCGGCGGGCGGTCAGGTGCGTCGTGAGGGCGTCGACCGCCGTCGTGACGCGGACGTTCGTGGCGCCGTCGGCATACACGTAGTTGCCGAGCACGAGCCGGCCCTCGAGCCCGTCGATCCACCGCCCGACGGCCCCGAGGTCGTGCAGCAGGTCGGCTCCCGCGCGCTCGGCCAGCCTCGCGTCGCTCGCCTCGGGGTCGGGGGTCGGTATGACGAGCCGCCCGGCGCCCTCGCGGGCCGCCGTCAGGACGCGGCGCCACAGGTCAGGGCGGGGCAGGTCGATCCCGACGACCTCGCCGCCCCAGCGCAGGATCGACCGCAGCGGGCCCATCTCGGCGCCGGCCCCGAGCACGACGACGCGCTGGTCGCGCAGGTCGAGCCACTCGGGGTGGTCCAGGACACGCTCGACCGCCTGCTGCACGCCCGGCTCCACGACGCCGTCGCGCACCCACTGGTCCAGGCGCCGGCGTAGCTCGTCGCCGCGCAGCCGCCGCCCGCGATAGGGCAGGGTCAGCTCGCGCTCCGGCTCGGCCGTGCCATCGACCGTGGCGCTGTGCAGCGGGGTGCCCACCTCGTCGAGACCTGCCTGCAGGGGCTGGTCCACGCCGCTCGCGCCGACCCAGCGCATCTGCCCGTGCAGCGCCTCGAGGCCCTGCCGCGCCACGGTCAGCGCGGCGTCGCGGTCCTCCATGCCGACCTCGACGAGGCGGCGGAAGTGCACGGCGTACTCCTTGCGCCACGCCGTCTCGCGCCGTGCCGCAGCGGAGCCGACGGGGTCCACGCCGCCGAGCGCGCCGGCCACGATCTCGCGACCGACCGCGCTGGTGCTGCGGCGGCCCTCGGTCTGGGGAAAGACGACTCCGGTCATGTCGGCCACGGCGTGCTCCTAGGGGTGGGGAGGCAGTGCCTGCAGCCAACCACAGGGCCCGGTCGGGCGCGAGGACCGATCGTGTCGTATGCCGCTCTCTGCATTTCGCGCTAGACGCACATAGAGGGCTCGAGAGGTCGCGCGGCGCCGTCCGAGGGCACCCCTAGACTGGCGCCATGATCACGCCGGACGGGGGACGACTGCGCCTGCTGCGCGCAGGCACCCTCGCGGTGGTCATGATCTCCCTCGCCGCGCTCGCCCACGTGCTGGGTGGCGGCGCGCTGCCGGGCGGCGGCGTCCTGGCCGTCCTGCTCGGGCTCGTCCTGGTGACCTGCCTGGTCGCGAGCGGCCGCCGCCTCGAGGGCCTCTCCATCGGCGCGATCCTCGGGGGCGGGCAGCTCGCACTGCACGAGGCGTTCGCGCTGCTGGGGACGACCGGGGCCGACGCCGCATCACTCGGTCACGTCGTCGGCAGCGGGCACCACGCCGTCCTCGTCACCCACGCGGGTCAGCCGGGGTCGGACGTCGGTGCAGCCCACGCGGTGGGCGGCGGGCACGACCACCTCTCACTGACGATGGTCCTCGCGCACGTCCTCGCCACCGTCGTGACGGCGGCCGTGCTCGCTCGCGGCGAGCGCGCACTGTGGTTGCTCGCGGGCTGGCTGGCGCCCGTCATACGGCTCCTGCTCGAACGTCCTGCCCACTGGCCCCGCCCCGCTGCCATCACCGTCGCCGTGCCGCGCCTGCGGTCGGCCGAGCTCGTCCTCGCGGCCCCGCGCCGTGGTCCTCCGCTGGTCGTCTGCGCCCGCTGACCCCGCGTCAGCCCACTTCGACCTGCCCAGACACCAGACCGACTCCGGTCAGACCAAGGACCACACCCATGCTCAAGCGCATCGCGCTGCCCTGTGCCGTCGTCTCGTTCGCCCTCGTCACCGCCGCGTGCGGGTCGGGGACGTCGACCACGGCCACCGGCTCCAGCACCGCACCCACGTCCACCGCCTCCGCCTCCGCCACGGCATCCCTGTCCCCCACCAGCGCAACCACCCCCGCCACATCCCCGGCCACGACCGCCACCTCGGTCACCCACCGCTCCCTCACCGTCAAGGACCCCTGGGTCAAGGCGGTCAAGGGCGGCATGACCGGGCTCTTCGCGACCCTCGTCAACGAGACCGACCAGCCCGTCAGGGTCGTCTCCGCCGAGAGCGACGTCGCCGCCACGGTGCAGCTCCACGTCACCGAGAAGGACGCCTTCGGCGCCATGGTCATGAAGGAGACCAAGGACGGGTTCACGGTGCCGCCGCACGGCACCTTCGAGCTCCGGCCGGGCGGCAACCACGTCATGCTCATGGGCCTCGAGAAGCCCATCCTGTCCGGCACCGAGACGGTCGTGACGCTACAGGACGCCAACGGCGGCCACGTGCACATCCACGCTCCCGCACGGGAGTTCAACGGGGCCAAGGAGACCTACGGCGGCATGTCGATGACGCCCAACGCCACGCCGACCGCCCCCGCGTCCACCTCCGCGTCCGCCTCCGCGACGACGCACGCGCACTGATGACGGCGGACCAGCACGGCGCCGCCGGGCATCGGCTCGACCGGCGTGACGTGCTCGTCGGAGGGCTGTCGGCGCTCGGTGGCCTGGCCGCCGGCGCCGCGGGTGGGATGGGGGTGGCGCGATCCGGCGCCGCCCCCGCCCCCGCCCCCGCCGAGACTGCCGCGACCGGCGAGGGCCCGACCACGGTGCAGCTGGCCGAGCACCAGCGGCGGGCCTTCCACGGCGAGCACCAGCTCGGGATCATGGACCCGCCTCAGGCCCACGGCGTGTGGGTGGCGATGGACCTCGTGCCCGGCGCCGACGTCACGACGCTGCAGCGGCTCATGCGGATCTGGACGCAGGACATCGCCCAGCTCATGGCCGGTCAGGCGCCGTATGCCGACTTCGAGCCCGAGATGACCGCGACGACGGCATCGCTGACGGTGACGGTCGGGATCGGCCCCCGCGTTCTCGGGCTGCGCGGTGTGACGGCGCCGCGCCCGGCGTGGCTGGGACCGCTGCCGGCGTTCCCGAAGATCGACCGCCTCGAGCCGCACTGGTCCGGAGGTGACCTGCTGCTGCAGATCTGCGCGGACTCCCCCATCACGGTGTCGCACGCCCAGTGGGTCCTGACCAAGGAGGCCCGCACCATCGCCACCGTCCGCTGGGTGCAGCGCGGCTTCCGGCAGGGGCATGGCGTGACGAACCCCGGCGAGACGATGCGCAACCTCTTCGGCCAGGTCGACGGGACGGTCAACCCCGTGCGCGGCCAGGACGACGCGGTCGTGTGGTGCGGGTCGTCCGCGCCGCGGTGGCTGCAGGGCGGCACCACGATGGTGCTGCGCCGCATCGCCATGAACCTCGAGACCTGGGAGGAGGCCGACCCGCTGACCCGCGACACCTCCCTCGGCCGCCGCCAGACGGACGGGTCGCCCCTGACCGGTCGCGCCGAGACGGACGCACCCGACCTGGCGGCGACGAACGGGCTCGGGCTGCCGGTGATCGACGAGTTCTCGCACGTGCGTCGCTCCATGCCGCACGAGAAGGGGCTGCGTGACCGCTTCCTGCGTCGTCCCTACAACTACGACGACCCGCCCGCCCCCGGCCGACTGACCAACGCCGGGTTGCTGTTCGTCGCCTACCAGGCGGAGCTCGAGCAGTTCCTGGCGGTGCAGCGGCGGCTCGCCGAGGCGGACCTCCTCAACACCTGGACCACCCCGATCGGGTCGGCGGTGTTCGCCATACCGCGGGGGTGTCGTGAGGGTGAGGTGCTGGCGCAGGACCTCTGGGCGTGAGCGGCCGTCACGGCCGGTGAGCGCAGGATGCTCGCATCGGCCGGCGCATCGTCAGCTGCCGTGACGGTCCACGTCAGGGCAGCTGACGCGCCGCCCGCCGGGTGCGGACTCAGCGCTCCCAGCGTTGACCAGGCCCGCCACACGCGCTCCGGGGCGGCGCCGTAGCCTGGCGGCATGAGCAACGACGCGACGCGCGACCCGCAGCACGAGACGGACGCCGACCAGACCGACGGTGGACCCACGGCGCTGGGGCAGGAGGACGACCTCGGCGACGTCCCCGCTGCCGCCGGCGGCCAGGACACGTCCGAGCCGGCGCAGGGCGAGGGCGAGCAGAGCTCCTACTGAGGGCGACGCCCGGCGCAGCCTGCACAAAGTGACCCGTCGGGGCGGCTGGAACGATCAACGGTCCGAATCGGAACGATCCGCCTGCCCCGTCGGGTCACCTCAGCACCGACGCCTGCCGATGTCTGTCCGAGGGCTGTCTGAGGTCCGCCTGGGGCCTGTTCGAGGGCCTGTCCGAGGTCACCGCTAGCGTGCGGGCCATGACACCGACCACGAGCGGCGGACGCGACGCGACCACCGAGCTGCGGCAGGCCCACGACGTGCTGGCCGAGCCGTATGCCGAACGCCTGGCGACCCTGCTCGACGAGATGCCGCTCGAGCGCGGGATCCTCGCGGCGTTCTGCGATCTCGTGCGGGCGGCCGCGGATGCGCGCGGCGCGGGCGCCCCCACCGTCGGCGACATCGGTTGTGGGACAGGGAGGTTGGCGGCATACGTGCTGAACCGCGGGATCGGGGTGCGCGGGCTCGACCTCTCCCCCGAGATGGTGCGGGTCGCGCGGCGGGAGCAGCCGGGACTGGACGTGCAAGTGGGTGACGTGCGGGCGCTGCCGTTCGGTGACGGCGAGCTCGACGGGGCGATCTGCTGGTACTCCCTGATGTATCTGCCGCCGCAGGATCGGCCGGGCGCCTTCGCCGAGCTGGCCCGGGTGGTGCGGCCCGGTGGCTATGTCGCGACCGCGTGGAAGGTCGGCGACGACAGCGCGCGCCGCGGCGGCGAATCCCTCGGCCTGGGCATCGGGTTCGACATCTGGTGGCTGTCGCAGGGGGAGCTGACGCGCAGGTTCGAGGAGGCCGGGTTCGCGGTGGCGTTCTGGGGCGGGAGGCCCGCCGACCCGGACGAGCAGCAGCCCCAGGGCTACCTGATCGCCCCGCGTAGCAGTATCTGAGCGACTATTGACTTTGCCTTAGACATCCCTAGCGGAGGTGATCGACCGACCCCCAGCGCCGACTGGTGAAGCGCCAGCAGTAGCCGTCCGGATCCACGACCCGGACGTCGATGAGTCCCCAGTCACGAGCCACGAGATCGTCGTCGAGCTCGACCCCGCGCCCGACCAGCTCGTCGCGCAGGGCGGCGGCCCATCCGACCGACCGGCCGCCTCGAAGCCGAGCGCGGCGTAGGACGCGAGCGTCGAGGTCGGCGGGGAAAGAGCTCGATGCGCAGCTGCGGCTCCATGAGGGAAGCGCCCGCTCACGTGGGCTTGACCTCCAGGGCCCACCGGTCGGCGGCGAGCCGCGAGCTCGCCGGCTCCAGACGACGGCTCGCGCGGACCAGGGTCAGCCCGGCCCGACGGACCCGTCGCGCGAGCCAACACCGCACCCGTGGTCGGCGCGGCGGCACGGTGGGCGCGCCGGGGGTGGCGGACCGCACGACGGCGTCCGCGTAGCGCTGGGCCAGGAGCAGGTCGGTGGGGTTCATGAGCGGTCGTCCTTGGAGAGGTCGGTGCAGGGGCCGGTCGAGGTGCGCACCATCAGGCGATGGGGCAGCGTGACCTGGCGGGGGTGTCGTGCGGGGTCGAGGAGGAGCTCGGCCGTGCGGCGCCCCTTCTCGCGGATCGGCTGGCGGATGGTCGTGAGCCCGGCGGCGGTCGCCTCGGGCACGTCGTCGAACCCGGTCACCGAAATGTGGCTCTCCTGACTGATCCG